>JANORN010000001.1:0-7883 GCA_031415355.1 Novosphingobium sp.
CCGACCAGCAACAGCGCCGGGATCACAAAGGCCAGCGCCAGTCCGCCCGATTGCATGAAGTACAGCTTGGGCTTCAGCGCCAGCACTTCCGGCCCGATCCGCGCCAGCGCGTGCCCCAGCATCGCTGCGCTCACCAGCATCAGCGCCACTGCGCCAAGCCAGCGCCCCCAGCCGCCGCCCCGGTTCAGCCCCAACCACACCCCAGCCCCGACCCACGCAGCGGCCCCTATCGCAATCCAGTTCATCGGTCCCATTCCCGCTCCCTAGCGCTTTCCCACGCCGCAGTGTAGGGGCGCGGCCATGGCACTGACACTTCCCGAACAGAAACGCATCGGCATGGTCAGCCTCGGCTGCCCCAAGGCTTTGGTCGATAGCGAGCGCATCCTGACTAAGCTGCGCGCCGATGGCTATGCTTTCGGCGCGGACTATGCCGGGGCCGATGTAGTGCTGGTCAACACCTGCGGCTTTCTGGACAGCGCGAAAGAAGAAAGCCTGGCCGCGATTGGCGAGGCGATTGCCGAGAATGGCCGGGTGATTGTTACCGGCTGTCTGGGCAGCGAGGCCGAACTTATCCGCGCCAAGTTCCCGGCGGTGCTGGCGATTACCGGCGCGCACCAGTACGAAGCCGTGGTCGAGGCCGTCCATGCCGCCGCGCCGCCCAGCCAGGGGCCGTATGTGGACCTGATCCCGCAGAACTATGCGGACATGGCCGACATCAAGCTGACCCCGCGGCATTATTCGTATCTGAAAATCAGCGAAGGCTGCAATCACGCCTGCTCGTTCTGCATCATCCCCAGCTTGCGCGGCAAGCTCGCCAGCCGCCGGATCGACGCGGTGCTGCGCGAAGCGGAAAAGCTGGTCGCGGCGGGCACGCGCGAACTGCTGGTGATCAGCCAGGATACCAGCGCCTACGGGGTCGACGTGCGGCACGAGGAGCGGCTTTGGCATGGTAATTCCGTGCGCACTCACATGACCGATCTGGCGCGCGAGTTGGGCGGCTTGCGCACCCCAGATGGCGCGACGCCGTGGGTGCGGCTGCATTATGTTTACCCCTATCCACACGTCGATGCGTTGATCCCGCTGATGGCTGAGGGGCTGGTCACGCCCTATCTCGACATTCCGTTCCAGCACGCCGCGCCATCGGTGCTCAAGGCGATGAAGCGCCCCGCGAACGAAGCCAAGGTGCTGGAACGGCTGCGGTCGTGGCGCGAGATTTGCCCCGATATCACGATCCGCTCCAGCTTCGTGGTCGGCTTTCCGGGCGAGACCGAGGCGGACTTTCAATACCTGCTCGACTGGCTCGACGAAGCTCAGCTCGACCGGGTCGGCGCGTTCCGGTTTGAACCGGTCGCCGGGGCCCAGGCCAACGCCTTGCCCAACCCGGTGCCGGAAGCGCTCAAAGAGGAACGCTACGCCCGGATCATGGCGAAAACCGAAGCGATCAGCGCCGCTAAACTGACCGCCAAGATCGGCCGCACACTGCCGGTGATCATCGACGAGGTTGGCGAGCCGGACGAAGACGGCGATGTGGGGGCCACCGCGCGCAGCCAGGCCGACGCGCCGGAAATCGACGGAGCGGTGTTTCTGCGCAATGTGCCTGCCAGCCTCAAGCCCGGCGATTTCGTGAATGCAACGATTGAAGACGCAGATGCGCATGACCTGTTCGGGGTGATCGCCTGAGGCCAGCGCTAGGCTTAGCTGCCGTCACACAAATCCAAGATTGGTCCCCAGCGCAGACCCAGCATAGTTCCCGATATTCGGCACGATTTCGGCCATCCGGCTGTCAGGCACACCGAACCAGCTCGCCAGGGTGGCCGCATATTGATCGACGCTCATCGTCGGGATCAGGCGGCCTTGGCCGATGTCGTCCGGGCCATTGCTCATGATCACCGGGTTGACCCCATAAAACCGCCCGCCGCGCACCGCGCCGCCCATCATGAAGTGCATCGAGCCCCAGCCGTGGTCTGAACCGTTGTCGTTGCTGGTCAGTGCGCGGCCAAAATCGCTGGCGGTGAAGGTGGTAACCTGACCCGCAACGCCCAGCTCCACCGTGGTATCGTAGAACGCGCGCATGGCATCGGCCACGTTCCGCTGGAGCAGCGGATGCAGCGTCGAGACATCGTCGTGATTATCAAACCGCCCGGTCGAAACGAAGAACACCTGCCGCTTCGCGCCAAGCTGGCTTGATACCGAAATCAGCTTGGCGACCATCGCCAATTGCGTGCCCAGACTGGACGAGGGATCGGTGGCGACGGGGAACACCGTATTGGTCACCGGAGCCGCGGCCAGCGCGCCTGAAACCTGCGCGTAAAGATCCAGCGCGCGGGTGCCGACCTGGCCCAGCGTGTTTTCCATCAAGTGCGCCGTACCTGCCCCGCGCAGCAGGGTTTGCAGCATCGTGCTCGCCGCCGCTGAGCCTTGCAGCGCGGTGCGCGCGGTCAGCCCGATCGGTCCCGACGAAGTCACGGAGTATTGCACGGCGGCCTTGCCCGTCAGAAACACCGCATTGCCGCTGACGTTGATGCAGGTCGTGGTCGCAGTGCCGTTGCCGGCCTGGAACAGATCGCCGATCCGCCCACCCCAGCCAGAGGTCGCACCTTCGGGCGAGCTCGCCTGGAAATAGCTCTGCTGATCGTTGTGGCTCAGCAGTTTGGGCGGCAGCGGCACGTTGCCCGCCTGATACTGCGCTTTGGTGGTCGGCTGAATCAGCGTGCCAAGATTGAGCGCAACCGCCAGCTTCCCGGCATTGAACAGCGGCAGCAGCGGCGCGAGCGGCGGGGCCAGCGCATATTGCGCCCCGCCTGGCAGCGCAACTGACGGCGTCAGCAGCGTCGGGGCCAGCGCGGCCTGCGCCAGTGCAATCGCGCTGCGGTTCTGCTGGTACACCGCGTAACGCGCGTTGTCATACGGCACCACGGTGTTGGCGTAATCGTTGCCGCCATACATGAACACGCAGACGATCGCCTTGTAGTCGGTCGCTGTGGCCGCCGCCGCCTCGCCGATTGCGGCCAGACTGGTGACGAACGGGGTGGCAACACCCGCCAGCGACAAGGCCGAAGTGCGCTTCAGGAACGCGCGGCGCGAGACATCGTTGGTCATATCGCTCACCTCAGCACCAGGTAATCAGGGCTCGCCATCACCAGCAGCACCGCAGCGTAGACCCGGTTGGTGGTATTGGTGATGGTATCGAGTGCGGTCTTCATCTGCGCAATCACGGTCGAATGAATCTGCCCGGCGGCGAGCAGCAGGTTAAGCTCGTCCAGCACCGCCTGGCTATCTGCGGCGATGGCGATCAGCGCCGCATAGTCTGGCCGCGCCTCGCCCGCGCCATTCTGGATCAGCGTCTGCATGTAGTTCACATAGGCGACCAGCGAGGGTTCGCTGGTGATCTGGAACTCGGGCGCGACCAGGCCGTTTGCGGCGAGCGACGTGCCCGGCGGGACGTAGCCGGGGCGGAAGAAGTTGAACACGGATGGCGCGCGGCCCGGGCTTTGGCCGATGCGGTTGGCGGTGGAATTGGTGTTGCCGAACGGCCAGGTGTTGGTTGGCGAGGTGACCTTGAACGCGCGCGCCCATTGCACCAGGCGGACAACGGGCTCGCGCAACTTGCCGAAGGTTTCACTGGCGGAAACGCTGTCATCGCGCGCTGCGCTATCCAGCAGGATCGCACGGACCACTTCCTTCAGATCGCCGCGCACGCCGCTGCCGTTGTCGGCAAACACCGTCGCGACCCGCTGAACATACGCAGGGGATGGATTGCTGGTGACCAGATGCTGGATCAGCTGTTTGGCGACGAATGGCGGAACATTGGGATGCTGAAACAGCCCGTCAAGCGCGGCCTTGCGCGCGGCCACGCCATCGCTGCCCAGCGGGGTGTTGATGCCCAGAAAACTCGCGCCGCCGGTTTCGTATTGCGCGGCATTGATCACCAGGCTCAATAAATGCCGATCGGGCGTGGTGGTGGTCGAATTGGCAAAACCATAGCCGGTCCAGACCCGCGCGGCCTGGGCCACGTCGGCCTGGGTGTAAGTCGGCACCGGCTGGCCGCTCGGCTGTTTGAGCGTGCCGTCCATGTTGAGCTGGTTCAGGCCGATCGTGAACAGCTGCATCAGCTCGCGCGCGTAATTCTCGTCGGGGATTGATCCAGTGGCGGGATTGGCTTTGCGGTTGCCCAGGAAGGTCAGGTAAAGGCCCATCGCGGTACTGGTCGAGACCGCTTCCATAATGTCGCGAAAATTCCCGAAGGCATTGTCCCACAGCCGGTCGAGGTAATTTGCCATCGCAAATTGGCGAAATGAGGTGTTGATCCCGTCAATCGACACGACCCATTGCGACAGCAGCGCGAAGCCCACCCGTTGGCGCAGCACGTCCGCGCCGCTCATCAGTTGCGACCACATCATCGGGTCAAACCCGGCCTGGTTGTTCTGGTTAGCGGCCACGTTGTAGCCATTGGTGGTCAGAAAATCCCAGAACCGCTGCGGCCGCGCCATCGCAAACTGGCTGTTCAACCAGCCTGCAAAGCCTTGCGACGTAACGTCGTTCATTTCGGCGCGCGAATAGCCGATGGCTGCCTGCGACAGAAACCGCGAGGCCTGCTTGGCGGTGATCGGGACCGGGGTTGGGGTTGGAGTGGGGGTTGGAGTGGGCGTCGGACCGCCGCCACCGCCCGGACCGCCAGCCGGGTCTCCGCACGCTGCCAGCGCCAGCAGACTGGCCCCCGCGAGCGCACTTGCAAAGCCGGGCGAGCCTTCAGCCGTTCCGCCAGCCGTGACATCGGCCCTTGCCGCGTCGTCAACTGGCACGGTGTCTAACAGCTCACTCATGCGACCCTCCCCAGGTTCTTATCCCGCGGCGCGAAGCTAGCCTGAGCCGGACGATTTCCCAAGCGGTCAAATGCCGCTGCGACACTTTTCATCATGACCGCAGCGCTAACCATCGCTGCGCCAATCAAGCCCTAAACCCACCCAATTCGCCGGAACCGCACAAACAGCCCGGCACAGATCGCGGCGATCGCGCCCAGCACCGCCGGATAGCCCCACCACACCCGCAGTTCGGGCATCACATCAAAGTTCATCCCGTAAATCCCGGCGATGGCGGTGGGCACTGCCAGAATCGCGGCCCAAGCGGCGAGTTGCCGGGTGATCACGCCTTGGCGGTGCGATTCCAGCAGGCCGGCGGTTTCGACGACCGAGGCCAGCGTTTCCTTCAGGCCATCGACCCGGCCCATGGTGCGGCGGATGTGATCGAGTACATCGCGGAACCAGATCCGCGCGCCGGAGTCGATAGTCGGCAGATCAGTGGTGGTCAGCCGGTCGCAAACCTCCTCCATCGGGCCGATGATCCGCTGAAACCGGCGCAGCTGGCGGCGCAGACGGAAGATCCGGCGGATCGTGGATTGTTCGGGGAAGGCATTGATCGCGTGCTCTTCCATTGCTTGTGTCGCGACTTCAAGCTGCTCCATAATCGGTTGATAACCATCGACGATGAAATCCAGGATCGCGTGGGCCACATAGTCTGGCCCCTCCACCATCCGCTGCGCGTCGCTTTCCAGCCGCTGGCGCAGCGCATTGTGCGCGCGGGTGGAGCCGAACCGCACGGTGATCAGGAAATCGCGCCCCAGGAACAGCGCGGTCTGGCCGTAAGCAATGTTCTCGCCCTCCTCCAGCGCCGCCGTGCGGGCGATAATGAACAACTGCTGCCCATAGATTTCAACCTTGGGCATCTGGTTGGGGTTGAGCGCGTCCTCCACCGCCAGCGGGTGCAAGCCAAACTGGCTCCGCACCGCCTCCATTTCTGCCGCATCGGGATTGGCCAACCCGATCCAGTCAAAACTGTGCGGCGTCAAGGTAGCATCCTGAACGGGGCGCGGCACACCGTCCAGCGGCAGCGCGGGTTCGGTAATGGCCCCTTGGGCATAGCGGCGTGCGGCGATAATAGTCATGCCCGCAGCGGTCTGGCAAAGCTTGACGGCGCTGGCAATCCCGCGCAGTTTCGATTAAGTGCGCGATTAAGACTTACATGGGTGTAAGCAGCGGATGGAGAGCAAGCCGATGAACGCCATGACCCCAATCGACGAGCTGCTCGACGTGATCATCGTCGGCGCGGGCATTTCGGGTATCGGCATGGCGGTGCATCTGACCAAGGACTGCCCGGGCAAGAGCTTTGCGATCCTGGACCGGCGCGAGCAGATTGGCGGAACCTGGGATCTATTCCGCTATCCCGGTATCCGATCAGACAGTGATATGCACACGCTGGGCTTCGCCTTCGCGCCGTGGAAACACGAAAAATCCATCGCCGACGGTGGGTCGATTCTCGAATACCTCAATGCCATCGCCGATCAATACAGCCTGCGCGAAAAGCTGCGGTTCGAGCAAAAGGTGGTTTCCGCCGATTGGGACAGCGCCGCCGCGCGCTGGACTGTGGTAACGGAAGGGGGCGATGGCACACTGCAACGCGTGCACGGCCGGTTCCTGTTCCTGGGATCGGGCTATTACGATTATGACAGCCCATTTGATGCCGAGTTCCCCGGGCGTGAAGCGTTCAAAGGCACGGCAATTCACCCGCAGTTCTGGCCCGCAAGTCTGGATTATACCGGCAAGCGCGTGGTCGTGATCGGCTCGGGCGCGACGGCTGTCACCATGGTACCCGCGATGGCGCAGGGCGGCGCAGCGCATGTCACCATGTTGCAACGCACGCCGACCTGGATGGTCAGTCGGCCTGCAAAGGACGGGCTCGCCAATGCGCTGCGCAAAGTGCTGCCTGAAATGGTGGCTTATGCGGTTACCCGCGCCAAAAACATCTTCCTGCAGGACCTGATGTACAAGCGCGCGCGCAAAACGCCTGATAAGGCCAAAGCGTTTATCACCGGCCAATTGCGCCAGCATCTGGGGGCAAACTATTCCGAAGTCGATTTCACCCCGCCTTACAATCCGTGGGAACAGCGGCTGTGCCTCGTGCCCGATGCCGACTTCTTCACCGCGATCAATGAAGGAAAGTCCTCCATCGTCACCGGCCAGATCGATCACTTCGACGAGGGCGGAATCACGCTGAAATCCGGCGAGCATCTGGATGCGGATATCATCGTCACCGCCACTGGTCTCAGTCTCGCCATCGCGGGCAAGATCGCGGTGAGCGTGGATGGTCAGCCGGTCGATTTCAGCGAGACGTTCTATTACCGCAACTGCATGTTCTCCAACGTGCCGAATCTGGCGGGCGTGTTCGGCTATCTCAATGCCAGCTGGACCTTGCGGGTGGATATTATCGGTGAGTACCTGACCCGGCTGTTTCGCCAGATGGATGCTTACGGCGCGCAAGTGGCGACCCCGGTGCTGGCGCAGGACCATGGCCTGGAAGAAGACGACATCTTCGATTTCTCCAGCGGCTATATCGCGCGCGGCAAGCACCTGATGCCGCGCAATGCCCCGGCCTTGCCGTGGCGGCTGAACCAGGAATACCGCAAGGACCGGCAGGATATGCGGCAGGCGCCGATTGACGATGGCGTTTTGCAATTTCAGCGCAAGCGCGAGCTGGCAGACGCCTGAACCAATTGCTCCGGCGGTGCAATTCGCCTATCCGGCTGCCATGACTGAAACGCCCCCTGCCGCCGCCCGAATCTGGACCGCCGCGCTGATTGTGGTCGGGGATGAAATCCTCTCTGGCCGCACGCAGGACAAGAACATTGCGCAGGTGGCCACCTGGCTGGGAGTGCAAGGGATCCGGCTGAAAGAAGTGCGGGTGGTGCCCGATGATACCGCCGCGATTGTTGAGGCGGTTAACACCCTGCGTGCCCGCAACGATTACTTGTTCACCACCGGCGGAATCGGTCCGACGCATGATGACATTACCGTCGATGCGGTGGCGGCGGCATTGGGGGTAGCGGTGGT
>JANORN010000002.1:0-4078 GCA_031415355.1 Novosphingobium sp.
ATCAACCGGGCAGACATCGGGGCAAAACGTGTACCCGAAATAGATCATGCGGTATTTGCCCTTGAACTGGTCCGCCGTGACGGTTTCCCCGGCCTTGTCGATCAGGGTGAAAGCCCCGCCGATGGGCGTTCCGGCAATATCAGTGCCCGCGATCTGTTCGGGCGGTGGCGCTTGGCAAGCGGCGACTATGCCCAAAAGGGCCATTGCGAAAATGGAGCGCAGCGCGGAATAAAGCTTGGTCATGGCGCGGCGGTTCATGCTCTGCTAAACCGCGATGCGCAAGCAGAGCCGTGCAACCGGCGATTCCCGCCGCTGCGGGGCTTGTAACAGGAGATTCGGTTCGTGTCGCAGTTTCGGCGTTTCAAACTTGGTACTTTGGCCGTTGTGGTGGGGGTGCTGGTGCTGCCCGGGCTGGCCCAGGCGCAGTTTTCTGACAGCTATAAGTTTCTGGAAGCGGTCAAGAAAAAGGAAAGCACCGACGTGATCACAGCGCTGGAGGAACCCGGCACGACGATCATCAACACCCGCGATATCAGCACCGGACAAGCGGCGCTGCACATTGTGGTGGCGCGGCGGGACCGGACCTGGATGGCTTTCCTGATCGGCAAGGGCGCCAACGTGAACATCCGCGATTTCAAGGGCGTGACCCCGCTGGTGCTCGCCTCCAACATGAATTTCGTGGACGGGGTGGAACTGCTGATCGAAAAGGGCGCGCGGGTCGACGATGCCAATCAGGCGGGCGAAACCCCGCTGATCACTGCGGTCCACAATCGCAATGTCGCCCTGATGCGGATTCTGCTTAAGGCCGGGGCCAATCCTGACCGGGCCGACAATTCGGGCCGGACTGCGCGTGACTATGCCACGCTGGAAGGCCGGGGCAGCACCTTGCTCAGCGAGATCGAAGACAATGCCAAGCGCGCGGGTCCAGGCTCAGCTAGCCCCAGCTATGGCCCGGCGCTGTAACATGCTCAGCCCAGACGCAACACTTGACGATATCCGCCTCGCGCTGGCCCCGGCCATTGCCGAGGCGGCGGTGTTTGATGGCTGGACCAAAGCCGCCGTCACCGCGGCGGCGGTGCAGCACGGGGTTGATCCGGCGGTGGCGGCGCTCGCTTTTCCCGGCGGGGCGATGGACCTGATCGCGGGCTGGGTAGAAGCAATCGATGCCGCAATGACCACTGCGCTGCCGCCTGAACGGCTGGGCAACCTGCCAATCCGCGAACGCATCCGCAGCTTGGTGCAGTTCCGGCTGGACGCGGTGGCGAGCCAACGAGAGGCGCTGCGCCGCGCGCTCGCGATCATGGCGATGCCGCAGAATGCGCCGCGCGCGCTCAAGCTCGGCTGGAACAGCGCCGATGCGATGTGGCGGCTGGCGGGCGATGTGGCGACCGACTATAACCACTACACCAAACGCATGACGCTGGGTTCGCTTTATGCCGCAACGCTGGCGGTATTCGCGCAGGATGACAGCGCCGATCAGGCCGATACCCGCGCCTTCCTCGACCGCCGGATCGAAGGCGTGATGAAATTCGAGAAAGCCAAAGCCCGCCTGCTGAAGCCGCGCGTGGCGGGGTTCAGCCCGGTGCGCTTGCTTGGCCGTCTGCGCTATCCCGCGCGGTAATCCTGCCCGACCAGACCCGGAGCCTGCCCTTGGACGATTACGCACCGCGCAGGGGCATGACCCCGGCCGACATCACCGCGACAATTGACCGCGTTTTGGCCGAGGCCACTTTGGCCGAAAAGGTCGGGATGATGTCCGGCAAGGGCTTCTTCAAGGCCTTTCGCGAGGACGGCGGCCGGTTCGGCGCGCGGCCGTATCGGGCGGGCGGCGGGATTGAGCGGCTCGGCGTGTCAGCGTTCTGGTTCACCGATGGCCCGCGCGGGGTGGCGCGCGGCAATTCCACCTGCTTTCCCTGCACCATGGCGCGCGGGGCCAGCTTTGATCCGGAGCTGGAGCTGCGGATTGGCGAAGCCATGGGAATCGAAGTGCGCGCGCAAGGCTGCAACCTTTCGGGTGCGGTCTGCATCAACCTGCTGCGTCATCCCGGCTGGGGCCGTGCGCAGGCAACCTATGGCGAAGACCCGCACCATCTGGGCGTCATGGGGGCGGCGCTGGGGCGCGGACTGCAAGCGCACAACGTCTGCGCCACGGTGAAGCACTTCGCGCTCAATTCGCTGGAGAACGCCCGGTTCACGGTGGATGTGCAGATTGATGAGCGCGCTTTACACGAAGTGTATCTGCCGCATTTCAAGACCGTGCTGGATGCCGGGGTGGCGAGCGTTATGAGCGCCTATAATCGGGTCAACGGCGAATATTGCGGGCAGGACCGCGTGCTGCTGACCGATATTTTGCGCGGCGAATGGGGCTTCACCGGGTTCGTCCATTCGGACTGGATCAAGGGGGTTTACCAGCCCTACGGCGCGGCGGCGGGGCTGGACGTGGAAAACCCCGAACCGCTGGTGTTCGGGGACAAGCTGATTGCCGCGGTCGAAGGCGGCACAATTGAACCCGCAGTGATTGACCGTGCCTGCCGCCGTATTCTGACCACACTGTACCGCTTCGCCGCTGCGGAAGACCCGCTGCCAGACTATCCCAAAATGCTGGTGGCCTGCGCCGAGCACCGCGCGCTTGCGCTGGAAGCGGCGGAAAAGTCCGCCGTGTTGCTCGCCAATGACGGCACCTTGCCCTTTGCCAAAGACCACGTCCGGCGGCTGGCGGTGCTGGGGCGGCTGGCGGCGGCCGAGAACACCGGCGACAACGGCTCCAGCCGGGTGCGCCCGCCTTATGTGATCACCGCGCTGGCAGGGTTGCAAGCGTTGCTGGGCGCAGACGCTGTGGCCCACGCCGAAGAAAACGATCCGGCGGGGGTGCAAGCAGCACTGGCGGGGGCCGATGCGGTGGTCGTCGTCGTGGGCTTGACTGCGGAGGAAGAGGGCGAGTTCATCCCCGGCGGCCTGACCCTGGGCCAGGATCAGGCGCAGTCCCAGCACAACCGCCCAGACCTTGGCGGAGATCGCCGCGACTTGCGCTTGCCGCCCGATCAGGTCGCATTGATTGAAGCCGCCGCCGCAGGCAAGCCGCTGGCGGTGGTGATTGTCGCGGGCTCTGCCGTGCTGGTCGAAGAATGGCATGCCCGCGCGGGGGCGATTGTGCAGACGTTCTACGCCGGAATGGAAGGCGGCACTGCCCTGGCGCGGCTGTTGTTCGGCCTGGTCAACCCGGGCGGCAAATTGCCGTTCACCGTGGCCCGCGACGCGGGAGATTATCCGCCGTTCGATCCCGCTGCGACGGCGGTGACTTATGACCAGTGGCATGGTTACAGTCTGTTTGACCGGACCGGCACTCTGCCGCGTTATGGTTTTGGCCACGGCTTGTCTTACACCGCTTTCGCTTACCGCGCGTTGTCGACCCGGCTGACCGGCACAGCCATCGAAGTGAGCGTGGCGGTGTGCAATGTCGGCGCGGTCGCGGGCGATGAAGTGGTGCAGGTCTATATCGGCACGCCCGGTCAAGCGGCGGAGCGCGCGGCGAAAGTGCTCGCCGGGTTCCAGCGGGTAACGCTGCTGCCAGATGAAACCCGGATTGTGCAGCTCACGATCCCGCTCGCCGATCTGCGCTGGCGCGATCCGGCAACGCATAGCTGGCGGCTTGAGCCGGGCGCCTATCGCGTGCTGGCGGGTGGCAGTTCTGCCGCCTTGATCGAAACCAGCGTCACGCTGTGATTCGATGTAATTTATTGCGAACGACTTGCAACAACGCAACGACTGTGGCAGCGCGACCTACATGACTTTGGACGCGCTTCCTGATGGCCAACGTGCCCGCGTGCTCGCGGTGGACTGGAGCTTGCTGGCCGAAGAAGAGGCGGCGCGGTTGCAGGCGCTGGGGATCGATGTGGGCGCAAAGGTGGCGGTGGCGCACCGCGGTGTCCTGGGCGGACGCGATCCGCTGGCGATCAGCGTCGGGCGGATGACGGTGGCGCTGCGCCGCAATCATGCTGCTGCGATGCAAGTGGAGCTGCTGTGAGCCGGTTGCGCACTGCCGCGCTAGTCGGCAATCCCAATGCGGGCAAATCAGCGC
>JANORN010000003.1:0-10734 GCA_031415355.1 Novosphingobium sp.
TCCCACAGGCTGGCCGCCGTGATGCTATCGCCCCATGCGCCAAGCGGCACGACCGAACGCACCTTCTCACCCCCATCGCGGAAGATCACGTTGCGGTGCAGGTTGCGGCCGCCGTTCATCAGGGTGAATTCAAACCCCAGCATGGCGGTGAACTTGCCGGGATCGTTATAGTTATCGACCGTGGTGATGTGGTCGTTCCAGATCGATTTGTTGCGCGCGGCGGCGGCTTTGTCGTCAGACATAGCTGCGGGAATGCGGTTATTCGCGCGCGCGTCGATAATTTCAGCGGTGGCCTGCAGCGATTTTTCCGGCCCGCCGTTCAGCAGATCGTGCCAGCGCTTCATCGTCGGGTCGGTGATCAGCAGGCGCGGCGCTTCGGCCAAGGCCTTGGTTCCGCCCAGCGCGTCGGAATGATCGGTGATCACCAGAAAATCGAGCGGACGCGCCAGCTTGGCCTTCATCCCGGTGGTCGCCGTCACTTCCTCGCCTTTGGCAAACCGCAGCGCGGCCTCTGGATCAAGCCTGACCCCGAACCCGAATGCATCAATCGAATTTGACGTGTGCAGATGAGTGTCACCCCAATAGACCCGCTCTGGCACTGCCGTTTCTGAAACTTTGTCTCGATCCCTACCGCCGTCTGCCGCAGGACTATTACAACTGGTAAGCGAGAGCGCTCCACTCAGCAGCAAGCTTGCCGCAATCCAGGTTCCAGCTTTCATCGCGTCCTCCCCATCGCACCGCATTCGGTTGCAATTAACCATGCGAAGCATGGCAGAACAATCCCATCCGTCAACCGCCACCCGCAGCACGAAGGGCAACATGCAATTCGCCTCGGTATCCCGATCCGGCGAGCCTGGACCCGATCCCCGGCAGGACAGTTCCGCAATTTTGAGCTAAATCTACAATTGCAACATGCCGAGACACCTATCGCTAAAGCAACTGGCGTATCCAAATGGACTGGATTTGATTTTGACTTGGCAATGAACAGCTTTTAGAGTTTAAAATTAGGCCAGTTACATTTTACACAGGCATGGATGCAGTTGTTCATGAAAATATGGAAAATGCATGCGCTTGGGAACAACTTCGTTTTTGTTTTGAGTGATCCTGGTTTAAAATATCCTGAGTTGGCAGTCAGTATCTGTAATCGTCAAATGTCTGTGGGCAGTGACGGCTTGCTGGCAATTGACTTGGATGGGCCTGTCCCATTGATTCGCATGTGGAACCCCGACGGAACCGAAGACTTTTGCGGAAACGGGCTGTGCTGCGCTGCACATTTGTTGAATCATCTCGGGCGAGGTCCAGTCGAACAATTGCGGACCCCAGACAAAGATGTGGGGATTATGTTCACGGCAATCGATCATGCCACTGCTCAAGTGGCCGTATCCATCCCGCGTGGAACCTATGATATCAAAGAAATTCCGCTTGATCTGACGCACGGCAATTCCGACGGAACTTTCACGGAGTTTCAAATCGATGGCATCTGGCAAAAAGCAATTTCGCTCAACAACGGCAACATGCACACCATCTTGGTGGTCCCGGAGTTGCCCAACGAAGCGGTGTTTCAACGGCTTGGCCCTCAAATTGAAAATCATCCAATCTTTCCAAACCGAACTAACGTGATTTGGTGTGTTCCGGGTAAAGATCGTTTGCAATTAAGGATTTGGGAGCGCGGGGTAGGGGAAACGCTGGCTTGTGGAACCGGCGCAGCCGCCGCAGTCGAAGCATGTGATCGCGCTGGATTTACCACGGCAAGAGCGATGAAAGTTGAAATGCCGGGGGGTGATGCAGAAGTATGTCTTAACAGTGACAGTGTTTCGATGACAACGCGCACAACAGTTGTATTTGAGGGCCGTTTGATTGAACGGATTTAAGGCACAATCTGACCGCAGGATTTATTCGATAGTTGACATCCAGCCCGGCTAATGGCCACTTTGGTGGCAGTGATGGTGTATTGGATTCGGTCAAAGCCCTGTATGGATAGTTTGGCAGTTCATAGTTATGATGCGGGTCTGGCAGGGCGCACCAATCAAGAGGCGCTGTCGCTTCTGACAGCGAAAGAAATACGGATTCATTCAACAAAAAATCTGCGTTATTCTTTATTCAAAACGATCGCATATTTTTTTGCAATTGCTTTTTTTGCTTACATATACGCGATAAGCCACGATGCCCTGGTTGCACTGGTGGTGATCGTCGGCATGGGCGTCGTTTTTGCGCACGGATTGGAATTGCAGCACGAAGCCTTGCATGGAAATTTGTTTCAGTCAGCGCGTGCGAATCGTGTGCTGGGATTTCTGTTTGGTTTGCCAATGCTGGTGTCTTACACGCATTATCGGTCGTATCATTTTCACCATCATCGCGCCGTCGGTTCGAAGCATGATGAGGAACTGGTAAACTATTCGCTGGCGGCGCTGCACAGCGTTCCGAATCTGATTTGCCGCGCTTGGAATATTAACCGTATTCCGACTTTCATTCAGATTTTTGTGTCATTAGCAAAAGGAACCTGTCCGGTTCGCGTGAAGATAGAAGATCAACGGCGTCTGTGGTTTGAATATTGCGCAATATTGGCGGCCGTTTCCCTATGTTTTGCAGCGGCAATCTATTTTCAAACGTGGACGATTGTTGTTATTTGGGTGTTGCCATGGTTGTTGGTGGCTGAACCATTGCATTTTTTGATCGAGTTGCCGGAGCATCTGGGCTGCGAGCAGTTTGATGCGTCAATCTTGCGCAATACCCGGTCCTATCCTTCAGGATGGTTGTGGGGATATTTGATCAACCACAATAATCTGCATATTGAACACCATCTGTTTCCGACTGTACCCGCGCACAAACTTATTGTGCTAAGCTCGGCAATTCGATCAGCTGGAGGGCATTGCAGCGTCGGCTATTTTGCTGCGATCACTGAAATTAGAGCTGCGGCTCGCGCTGCGCAGCAGAGCTCTTGAGCCGCTTCGTTCGGTTCCGCTGACCACGCCTAACCACTGGTAGCTATCTTGGAGGAAAAATTGGCTGGAAAGACCACATTGAACGTCTTTGAATGGTGTGCTTGGGAAGCCTTTCTGATCACTCATATCTGGCCCGAGGCGAACCGCGTCAGTGTCGTTCCAGGAACGCCGCTGCCTGGTCCGCAAGCCTGCCGCGGAGCTGCAATGCTCCACATCAACCTTAGTCAACCAGGCCGGGCCTTTGATAATTTTGCCGGGTGGCTAGCGGAATTTGAGGCTGTCGGCCGACCGGTTATCAATGGCTATTTCGATTCAATCGATAAATGGGCAGTGCAAGATGCGTGTGGCAAAGCTGGACTTCCCGCTACGCGGGCGCCGCGCGGCGGCGATCCTCAAGAATTGCTGATTATTAAAGCGCGCGCCAACCATTATGGGCGCTTTGAGCGCTATTTGGCGAGCGAGATGGTCGGAGATATGGCACCTCCACCGTGGCCTTACCCAGAGCGGGTTCACCGGATGCCACGCGAAGAGATCCCGCCGCATGTTTGGTCAGATCCGCGCATCACCGTGGAGCGGTATATCGGCAATCGCGAGGATCGGTTCATGCGCGCATATGTTACAGGCGATTTTGTCGCGGTCGCGGTCTCACATGCTGCCGGACTCGTCAAAGAAATGGATCAGAAGCGACCCATTGAAATGATCGCAACGCAGAGCGGATCAACGCTTGCGTTTGACCCCTGTGATCCGCTGGCTGTCGCGCACTGTCTCGCTCGAACCATGCGCGTGGATTTCGGCGCTTTGGACCTGGCTGTCGATGATGACGGGGTAATTTATCCGATCGATATTAATACCACTCCGGCTTGGGGGACCGAACGGAATCTCAATCCCGGACTATTGAGCGAGCTCAATTATGCTTTGACCAAGCTCACTGAAACGGGATCAAATTATTGTACGGCTGAGGCTTGAAGGCAGAGGCTGACTCAACCTCATCCAACCGGCGATCCTTCAACGGTATCGGCGGCGCGGGATGCCAGGTTGCGATGGACCAGCGTGGGTAGATAGCCAGCCTTCCGCAGCGCCGCCGCCATTTGCTCGGCGGTGAACACCGACCGATGTCGCCCGCCGGTGCAGCCAAAGGCGATGTTGACATAAGCCTTACCCTGCGCCTGATATTGCGGGAGCAGGAACAGCACCAGGTCGCGGATCCGCTGCCAGGCTTCGGCGAAGGCCGGGGCATTGCGGATGTGGTCTGCCACTGGCGCATCCTGGCCGGTCAGATCGCGCAGGCCGTCGATCCAGTGCGGATTGTCCAGAAACCGCATGTCGAACACCAGATCGGCAATCGGCGGCATGCCGCGCGCGAAGCCAAAGCTGGTGACGGTGATCGTCATCGCCCGGTTTGCTTGCAGCTGAAAGCTATCGCGGATTGCCTGTTGCAGATCGTTTGAAGAAAAGCTGGTGGTGGTGATCACCATGTCGGCCCAGCGCCGCAGTGGTTCCAGCAGTTCGCGCTCGGCGGCAATCCCGGCGGCAGCAGGCAGGCTGTCAGCCAGAGGGTGCGGGCGGCGGGTTTCGTTGTAGCGCCGTTCCAGTTCGGCCCCGGAGCAGTCGAGGAACAGCGTGGTCAGTTCCAGATCGGCCCGTGCGGTCAGCTTCTTGACCCGGTCGATCACCTTGTGCGGGTTGAACCCGCGTGTGCGGGTATCAAAGCCGATTGCCAAAGGCGGGCGCAGGTCGGTTGCTGAGGCCTCCGGGTTGTTGATCAGGCGGTCGAGCAGGCGGATCGGGAAGTTGTCGATCGTTTCCCAGCCCAGATCCTCCAGCACGTTCAGCGCGGTCGATTTGCCCGCACCCAGCAGTCCGGTGACGAGCAGGACGCGGTGTTTTCCGGTGGGCGTGGCGATAGCGGGCATGGCGCGAAGCCTTGCGCGGGGTAGCGCGGATTGTCCAGCCGCTCATCGCAATCCGAAGCGTTCGAGGGCTAATTCCACCTTGCGCACCAAGATTAAAGCATCGGGCCATAAGTATAGTGCCGGAACTGGCATGCCGCAAATCAGCTTGGTCATGGTTTCATTGATGAATCGCGGTGCATCGGCGGTCAGCTCTACAGCCAAACATACGCGTTGATTTGCGGCGACCGAGAACGGCAGCAGGCCCAGGTTGCGGACTTCCAGCAGACCGCTGGTGTGGGGCGGGGGGCAGGCAAACAGCTGGCCATCCGCCGCGGACAGACTCACCCCATCGTCCCCCACCAGCACCGCACCGCGATCAATCAGCGCCAGCGCGAGGCTGGACTTGCCGATGCCAGGCGCGCCGGTGATCAGCACGGCGCGGCCCGCAATCGCGACACAGGTCGCCTGCAGCAGCATGGTCAGGCTTCCTCGGGGTCGGGCTGCAAGGCGGGCAAGGTCAGCACCAGACAGGCCCCCGGTGCGCCATCGGGACGGTCGGTCGCCTCCAGACTGCCTTCGTGCGCCACCGCAATCGTCCGCGCGATGGCGAGTCCGAGCCCGCTGTGGCTGCCGAAATCCTCGCCTTCGGGGCGCAGCGAATGGAACCGCTCAAACACTTTGTCGCGTGCCGAAACGGCGATCCCCGGGCCTTGATCGGAAACACTCAGTTCGACCACCTCATCCAGCTGCTCAACGGTAACCTCGATCCGGCCGCCAGCGGGGGAGAACGAAACGGCGTTGTCGATCAGGTTGACGATCACCCGCTCAAGCCGGGCTGCATCGCCCTGCACCAGCCAGGGGCCGTCGCCCGCGCGGTGCAAGGCGAGTGTCGCGGATCGGCCTTCGACCAGATTGCCCTGCGCCCCGACTACGGCTTGAGTCAGCGCGGCGAGATCGACGGGCAGAAACTGGGTCCGGCTCAATTCGGCATCGATCCGGCTGGCTTCGGCAATTTCGGTCACCAGCCGGTCGATCCGCTGAATGTCGTGTGCGGCAATGGCAGAGAGCTGGCGGCGCAGGTCTTTGTCATCGACCTTTTCCAGCGCTTCAAGCGCGCTACGCAACGAGGCGAGCGGGTTCTTGAGCTCATGCGCGACATCGGCGGCGAACGCCTCAACCGAATCGATCCGCTGCCGCAGCGCAATGGTCATATCCGACAGCGCCCGCGCGAGCAGGCCGATCTCGTCGCGGCGTTCGGGTAATCTCGGCACTTCCACATCGCGGCCCCGACCCAGCCGCACGCGGATCGCGGCACGCACCAGCACGCGTAGCGGCTGGACAATCGTTCGCGCCAGAAACAGTGAGAGCTGGATTGAAATCAGCAGCGTGACTCCGATCACGATGGCCAACGTCTGACGCGCGTCGCGCACGCTTTGGGTGATATCAACCGCGTTGCGGGTGGATAGCAGCATCTCGCCCACTATGCCGACCGGCGCGGCGGCGTTGATCACCGGGGTGCGATCCGGGGCCGCGCGCTGAACCACAATCGGCGCGGCGATCTTGGCTGCGTTGACCAATTCGGGCCAGGCGCTGGCCTGATCGACTGCGGGGTCGCGGTACGGCGGGATCTCCGGGCTGCCGAGCACGGTGTCCATGGCCTGGTCAAGCCAGCGTGCCACGTCTTGATACCACGGCTCGCTGGCCGGATCGATGAACTGATACGCGGGATCGGCGATCTGGAACGTATCGATCCGCAGGCGGCCGGTGCCATCGTACAGCCGCAGCCGGAGGTCGTGCTCCGCGCCAATCCGGGCGAGCAATTGCCGGCGGTTGGGCGAGGGCGTTTCGGCGAGCGCGTCGGCAATGATCGAAGCCTCGCTTTGCGCCAGGCCGAACCGTTCCGCCAGCAACTGGTTGCGGTACGAATCGAGGTAGAACAAGCTACCCGCCATCAACCCAAGGACGATGATATTCACCGCCAAAATCCGGACGGTTAGCGATGTCCTCCGCGTCCACGCCAAGCGCCCCGGCAACGCCCGCAACCGCTGCCGCGCGCCATGTTGATCACTCGGCAAAAGAATATCCGGCGCCATAAAGTGTTTCGATTGCGGCAAAGCTCGGGTCGACCAACCGGAATTTGCGGCGCAAGCGTTTGATGTGGCTGTCGATGGTACGGTCATCGACGAACACGTCTTCGTCATAGGCCGCATCCATTAGCTGGTTGCGGCTTTTAATCATGCCCGGCCGGGTCGCCAGCGCCTCCAGGATCAGGAATTCGGTGACGGTCAGCGAGACCGGTTGCTGCTTCCAGGTCACCTTGTGGCGCGGTGGGTCCATGGTCAGCGAACCGCGTTCGATCAGTTCGGGTGGCGGCTGATTGTCAGGCAGTTCCGGCAGCCCCGTGGCAAGCTCGGCGCGGCGCAGGATCGCGCGAATCCGTGCCACTAACAAGCGCTGGCTGAACGGTTTGGTGATGTAATCGTCCGCGCCAGTGGCCAGGCCCAGCGCTTCGTCGGTCTCCTCGTCCTTGCTGGTCAGTAGAATCACCGGCAGCGCTGATTGCGCGCGCAGACGGCGGAGCAGTTCCAGCCCGTCCATCTGCGGCATTTTGATATCGCAAACCGCCAGGTCCGGCGGATTATCGAGCAAGGCCTTGAGCGCGGTATCGCCATCGGTGTAAAGCCGCGTGACGAACCCTTCCGCCTGCAAGCCAATCGAGACCGAGGTCAGGATATTGCGGTCATCATCGACCAGCGCGATCACCTTGGGAGCGGGGTCAGAAGGCGGCTGCTCAGGCATATGGGGGTGGGCCGACCGTATAACAGTTGCGCGGGATCAAACACTTAGCCGGTCCGCGCGGATCGCGCAATTGCGTGCTACGTAGTCTATGTAAACGCTTGATTAAGCACTGCTTTGCTATCGGATCGCACCTATTTGACGGAATCAGCAGGCTCGACTATGCGCGGCAGCAAATCCTTTGCATAGGTATGCAGCAGCGGCGCTGCGGACCACGTCCGCGGGGCCATACACAAATTGGAGACGACCTTGTCAGTTTCGCTCAACCACGCGCTTGCCGCTCAGGGGATCACCACTTCGGCAACGATTCATGCCAACCTCGGCACCGCGCCGCTGGTTGAGCACGCGCTGAAGCGCGGGGAAGGGCAGTTGACCAAGGACGGCGCGCTGCTGGTCGATACTGGCAAATTCACCGGGCGCAGCGTGAAGGACAAATATGTTGTCCGCGATGCCGCCACCGAAACCACGATCAATTGGGGCGCGATCAATCAGGCAATGGCGGCTGAGCACTGGGCGAATCTGAAGGCCGACTTCATGGCCGCACTGACGGACCAGAGCGAACTTTACGTGGCTGACCTGTTCGGTGGCAGCCAGCCCGAATACCGCGTGAATGTGCGCGTAATTACGCAAATGGCTTGGCATAGCCTGTTCGTCCGCACGCTGCTGGTCCGGCCGACTGCTGAAGAGCTGGCCAGCTATGTGCCGGAATATACGATCATCAACCTGCCCAGTTTCAAGTCCGATCCGGCGCGACATGGCTGTCGCAGCGACACGGTGATCGCGGTCAATTTCACCGAGAAGCTGATCCTGATCGGCAATACCGAATATTCGGGCGAGATGAAGAAGGGCGTATTCGGCCTGCTCAACTTCCTGCTGCCCGCGCAGGGCGTGATGCCGATGCACTGCAGCGCCAACATCGGCGCCGACGGCAAGAGCGCGATCTTTTTCGGCCTGTCGGGCACCGGCAAGACCACGCTTTCGGCTGATGCCAGCCGTACGCTGATCGGCGATGACGAACATGGCTGGTCGGATCAGGCAGTCTTCAACTTCGAAGGCGGCTGCTACGCCAAGATGATAGACCTTTCGGCTGAAGGCGAGCCGGAGATTTACGCGACCACCAAGATGTTCGGCACGATCCTTGAGAACGTGGCGATGGACCCGGAAACGCGCGCACTCGATTTCACCGACGCCAGCAAGACCGAAAACACCCGCGGCGCCTATCCGATCGAGTTCATCCCGAACGTCTCTGAACAGAACCTCGGCCCGGCCCCGTCGAACGTGATCATGCTGACCGCCGATGCCTTTGGCGTCCTGCCGCCGATCGCGCGGCTGACGCCCGATCAGGCGATGTATTATTTTCTTTCAGGCTACACCGCCAAAGTCGCCGGGACCGAAATCGGCGTGACCGAACCCGAAGCGACTTTCAGCACCTGCTTCGGCGCGGCGTTCATGCCGCGCCATCCCAGCGTTTACGGCAATCTGTTGAAAGAGCGGATCGCCAAGGGCGGGGCGCAGTGCTGGCTGGTCAACACCGGTTGGTCGGGCGGCAAGGCCACCGATCCGGGCATCAAGCGGATGCCGATCAAGGCGACCCGTGCGCTGCTCAACGCCGCGCTCGATGGCAGCCTCAATGAAGTCGAATTCAAGCGCGATCCGAACTTCGGCTTCGAAGTGCCCGTTGCGGTTGCCGGAGTAGACAGCAATCTGCTCGATCCGCGCGCGGCGTGGAGCGATCAAGCGGCCTACGATCAAACCGCCCAGGAACTGGTCGCCAAGTTCATCGCCAATTTCGCGCAATTTGCGGATTATGTCGATGAAGGCGTGCGCCAGGCGGCTCCGAAGGCGGCCTGAACAAATTTGCGCTCAATCATTGGCGCGGCGCCCAGAATAGCGCATGATGTCAATTGGTTTTCAAAGGAGTCGCACCATGGGTATTTTTGACAGCATTCTTGGCCAGATCGGCCAGCACGCTGACGTTGGCAATTTGGCCAGCAAGCTAGGAATTGCTCCGGAAATGGCCGAAAAGGCGATCGCCGCACTGGGTCAGTCGCACGCTGAGCCGGGCGATACGATTGCCGGGGCTGCCGCCAAGACCGGGATGGATCAGGGCATGCTGGGCAAGATCGTCGAGCAGATCGGCGGCGAAGGCTCGCTCGGCGAATATGCCAGGACGTTGCAGGAACACCCGGCGGCCAAGGGCCTGCTCGGTATGCTTGACCGCGATGGTGACGGCAATCCGCTTAACGATCTGGGCGGCATCGCCAACATGGCCAAGGGGCTGTTTGGCAAGAGCTAACCGGTTATGTACCGCTCGACGTTCTGCGCCAGCACGTCGAGCGGCACGTTGCCGCCATCAAGTACTGCCTGATTGAAATCGCGGATGTCATAGCGCGCGCCCAGGGCGGCTTGCGCCCGCGCGCGCTGGCGCAGGATTTCGCTGTGGCCGATCTTGTAGCCGCAGGCCTGCCCGGCCCACGAACAATAGCGGTCCACCTCGGGTGCAACTTCGGCGCGGCCGGAGCCGTTGGTGGCGGAGAACCATTCGACCGCTTGTTCGCGGCCCCAGCGTTTGGCGTGGAGGCCCGTATCTACCACCAGGCGACAGGCGCGGAAGCTAAGCGATTGCAGATAGCCCAGTTGCCCGACCGGATCGCCGTCATAGGCCCCGAATTCGTCGCCCAGCGTTTCGGAATAGAGCGCCCAGCCCTCGGAATAAGCGTTGAACGCCAGCAGTGTGCGGATCAGCGGCAGCTGGTTGGCGTATTCGCCCTGCCAGACGTGGCCGGGGATGCCCTCGTGGAAGGCCAGCGTCGCAACCCCGAAGCGCGAGTGGCGATCGGTATCGCCCAGGTTGAGCCAGATCTTGCCGGGGACGCTGCCATCGATTGAACCCGCCCCGCCATAGGCCCCCGGTGCGCCTGCTTCCTCAGCCAGCGGCAAGCGGCGGATTTCGATATTGCCTCGCGACAGGCTGCGGAACATCTGTGGCAATTTGGTGCGGATGAAGTCCAGCTTGCCTTGCATCGCCGCGATGATCTCGGCGCGGCCCGCATCGGTTTGGGGGAACTTGAAGCGCGGATCATCGCCCAGCGCGGCCATCCGCT
>JANORN010000004.1:0-2151 GCA_031415355.1 Novosphingobium sp.
CGGCGCCTCAACGGTCGATTCCAATTCGGTGCTACTGGTGGATACGCTGCCGGGACAAATCGCAGTAGGTACAGCCGCCGCGCCATCCTTCGCCCAAGGCGCACCAAGCTCCGCGCTGACTTTCAATCCGGCAAATGACCTACGCTATTCTAACGCGGGCGCCGCACCCACCTCGTTCGCGGCCTGCACCTACACCCCGCTGAGCGCCTATGATCCGGCGGTGCGGTACATCTGCATCAACCCCAAAGGGACCATGGCCGGTTCCACCGGCACCCCGCCCAGCTTCAGTATCAGCCTGAACGCACTGATAAACTGAGCGGCGACCAAAGCCACTGAGATCGAGTTGAATGGCTGGTCTCCCCTCCCCGTTGCGGAGGGGGTGGGGTTCGACACTGGCGTGAAACCCCCATCCCAACCCTTCCCCATCGGGGAAGGGCATTGGCGGTGCACAAACTTCGCAGCCCGCTGCGCCGTTTACATCCCCGGCAGGTTGAACCCCGGCGGCAGGCCCATGCCTTGCTGCATCCGCGCCATTTCCTCGCCTGAAACGGCATCGGCTTTGGCCCGGGCATCGTTGAAGGCAGCGGCGATCAGGTCTTCCAGAATGCCTTTGTCCGCCGGGATCAACAGGCCGTCATCGACGCTGACCCCGATCACGCGGCCTTTGGCGGTGCAGCGGATCTTGACCAGCCCGCCGCCGGACGCGCCTTCAACCTCGATCCCGTCGAGCTTGCCTTGCATCTCACCCATCTGCTGCTGGATCGTCTCCGCCGCCTGCTGCGCCGCCTTGATCATTTCTTCCATCGATTTCACGCGCGTTTACTCCAGTTGGGATTGCCCTCACCGGGCTTGCCGTCATTTTCCTTCACGAGTTGAGCCTGCGGAAAATGTTCCCTCACTGCAACAACCATAGGTGACCGCATAATTTCATCGTCAGCTGCCAACTCAGCCGCATCCTTAGCTTCGCGCAGGCTCGGCTGCCCCTCACCCTCACCGCGCGTCACTTCCCAGCGCTCGCCAGTAGCGCGCAGCAGCGCGTTGCGCAGTTCCGCCGAAGGATCGCCCGAATAGCCGGGGGTCAGTGCATAGAACAACCGCTGCGGGCCAAGGTCGATCACCCGCACCCAATCGTGCATGATCTGCGAAACGCGCAGCTGCCCGCTTTGATCGACCTGCGCCACCAGCGCCTGCCAGGTCGCGCCCGCCGGATTGGCCGGCGCGGAGACGGGAGAGCTGTCCGGCGCAGCGGGAGCCGGGCCTGCACCAGCTGAGACCACAGGCCCTGCCGCAACCAGCGCTTCCAGTTGCTTCACCAGCGTCCCCGGATCGGGCAGGTCCGCCGCGTGCAGCACGCGCAGCAGCGCCATCCGGGCGGCGATCAGCGGATCGGGCGCGATCCGCACCTCGTCATGGCCCTTGAGCAGCAATTGCCACAAGCGGTGCAGCTGCCCGGCGGAAAGCCGCGTCGCCCAATCGTCAATCGCGGCGCGTTCTTCCGCCGCAATCGCATCGCTGGGCTGTTTTCCGACTTGCGCCACGGTCACGCGGTGAACCAGATCCATGATCCCGCGCAGCATCGCCAGCGGCTCAACCCCCAGCGCGAACTGGGCATCGATCAGATCAAGCAAGTCGCCGCCATCGCCGGTCAGCAGCGCGCTTAGCAAGCGCCGCTGCGCGGTCTTGTCCGCCAGCCCCAGCATGTCGCGCACTTGCGGCGCGGTTACCTTGCTGTCCCCGCCCAGATCGGCATGAGCAATCGCCTGATCGAGGATCGAGAGGCCATCGCGCACCGATCCTTCGGCGGCATTGGCGATCATTTCCAGCGCTTCGGCCTCGGCCTCCACCGCTTCCGCGCGGCAAATTCCGGCGAAGTGTTCGCCCAGCAGCTCAGCCGGAATCCGCTTCAGGTCAAACCGCTGGCAGCGGCTGAGCACGGTAACCGGCAGCTTGTCGACTTCGGTGGTGGCGAACAGGAATTTCACATGTGCCGGCGGCTCTTCCAGCGTTTTTAGCAAGGCGTTGAAGGCATTGCGGCTGAGCATGTGGACTTCGTCGATGATGTAGATCTTGTACCGCGCCGAAACCGCTGCATAGCGCACCGCCTCGATAATCTCGCGCACGTCGTCCACGCCGGTATGGCTCGCCGCGTCC
>JANORN010000005.1:0-2074 GCA_031415355.1 Novosphingobium sp.
AATTGGAAGCCGCCGCCATTCTGGAGCCGCGCACCCTGCAAGACGGCGCAGGTCAACCAGTGCAGCCAGCCAGCCCGGTGGCGGAGCCTGCGTTCTGATCAGGCCCGCAGCAAGTCGGGTAATTTGCCGGACATGCCGCGCGCTTCGTTCATAAAGAACCGCTTGAGCCAGCCGGTGCGCTGGACCAGGCCCATGCCGAGACGGCGGATCGCGCTGGGTAGGCGGCCAGGCACGCCGAACAGCCGGTTGATCGTATCGGTTGCGAGCATGACTGACAGCGCATCGACACTGCGCCACCGTTCATAGCGCGCCAGCACTTGGGCATCGCCGGGTTCCAGCCCCAGCCGCATGCCTTCGGCCAGCACCTGCACCAGCGTGCCGACATCGCGCAGCCCCAGATTCAGACCTTGCCCGGCAATCGGGTGCATCCCATGCGCCGAATCGCCGACCAGCGCGAGCCGGTGTTCGACAATTTTGGCGGTATGCTGAAAGCTAAGCGGGTAGGGCATGCGCGGCGCGTTCAGCGTGATCTCGCCCAGAATGTCGCCCATCCGCTTGCGCACTTCGTGCAGAAAGGCGGTATCGGACAAGGCGTTCATTCCGGCGGCGTCAGCCTCGGAAATAGTCCAGACCAGTGCGGAACGGTGCTGGCCGTCGGCGCTGTCGAGCAACGGCAACAAGGCAAACGGCCCGGCTGGGTAGAATATCTCCCACGCCACATTGTCATGCGATTTGCTGTGCGCCAGCCCCGTCACGATGGCGCGGTGGTGATAATCCCAAGTGGCGAGGCCAAACCCGGCCTCGTTGCGGGTGGGGCTCTGGCGGCCCTCGGCGGCGACCAGCAGGTTGCCGTTCAGCACGCGTCCGTTATCCAGCGTGACCGTTACGCCATGGGGGCCACGCTCGCGCTCTACCGGCGAGACACCGTGGAGCCATTCGATCAGCGGTTCGGCGCGCGCCGCATCGAACAGCGCCAGCCGGATCTCGCGATTGGCGTACATCCGGCCCAGCGTGCCTTCGTGCGGTTCGGGGCGAAAATCGAGCCGTCCGGGCTTCATCCCATCGGTCACCGCAATCGCCGCAATCGGGCAGCCCAGCGGAGCCAGCCGTGCCTCCAGTCCGATATTGCAAAACAGATTCCAGCTGGCAGTGGAAATGGCGGAGGCGCGGCCATCAGCGCCAGCGGCGGTCAGCGTCGCCGGGTCTTCCTTGTCCACCACAAAACTGGAAATGCCTTGCTTGGCTGCCGCCAGCGCGAGCGTCATGCCCACCAGTCCGCCGCCCAGGATCACCAGATCGCGTTTCTCTGTCATGTTCAGTCCTTACCGCAGCTGTTGCCCGCCCCTGCATCCAGATCAAGGCAGCGTCCGTCAAATGTACCATCGGGCAGTTTCAGCCCCAGCACAGCCGCCAGCGTCGGCGCAATGTCCACGGTTTCCACCGGCGCAGGCTGTTCAAATCCGCGCAGGCCCTTGCGCCAGAACAGCATCGGCACCCGTCGGTCATAATCCCAGACGCTGCCGTGCGTGGCGGTATAGGCCCCCAGCACTGGATCGGGAATCGGCACCACGGCGCGGTCCAATACCACGATCACGTCGCCTGAGCGCGCCGGATCGAACGAGGCGCGGACCCGGTCCTTGATTGACCAGTCCTGCGGCCCGGTGCTGGGCAGCGGAGCCTGTTCCAGTTCCGCCCGGGTGAACACCGCCGCCACTTGCGGGTGCGGTTTGACGATGGCGACGAGCGCAGCACTGGCCTGCGCGCGCTGCGCCGGGGTCAGCGCCGCGCTGAAATACATGTCCCCGAACGGGCCGTCGCCATAGACCAGCGGGCCGTCAACTTTGATCCCGGTGCGCGCCGCCACCGCCTTGCCCAGTTCGCCGGGGTTCAGCGCGCGATCAGACCGCGCGGCGCGCGGAAACGCCTGTTCGTCCAGCCGCTCGGGCGTGTCCAGCCCGCCATGATCGGCGGTCAGCACCGCGATATAATCAATCCCGCGCGCGTCGAGATGCGTAAGCAGCTTGCCCAGCGCCGCATCAAGCTGCGCCATCTGGATGCACATCTCCACGCCTTC
>JANORN010000006.1:0-7711 GCA_031415355.1 Novosphingobium sp.
CCGAGCGACCTGCTGGTCACGCGCGAACTGCCGGTGGTGCCGCGGGTGTTCGTGTCCGACATGGATTCCACCATGATCGCTGCCGAGTGCATCGATGAGCTCGCCGATTTTGCCGGACTCAAGCCGCAGATCGCCGCGATCACCGAGCGGGCGATGCAGGGCGAACTCGATTTTGCCGAGGCGCTCACCGAGCGTGTGCGGCTGCTCGCAGGCTTAAGCGAAGAAGCGATTCAACAGTGCCTCGCTGAGCGGATCGCCCCAATGCCCGGCGCGCGGGTGCTGGTTGAAACGCTCAAATCACTGGGCTGCCACACGGTGCTGGTTACCGGCGGGTTCCATCAATTCGCCGATCCGATTGGCGAGCAGCTTGGGTTCGAGCTGGTGGTCGGCAATCGCCTCGAAATTTTGGATGGCAAGCTCACCGGCGGATTGGTCGGCGATATCGTCGATAGTGCCGTGAAAGAGCGCGTCTTGCGCGAAGCTGTTGCGCAGCGAGGCGGCCTCAGCCTCGCCACCGGCGACGGCGCGAACGACATCCCGATGTTGCAGGCCGCCGACTATGGCATCGCCTACTACGCCAAGCCCAAGGCCCGCGCCGCCGCGCATGGCTGGATTGACCGAGGCGATCTGACCAGCGTGCTTGCACTGCTGGGTATTCCGCGCAGTGAGTGGATCTGGGATTAGGCAGGGATGCCTCTATTTTTGATGATGTGCTGGGCTGCGACCCGCAATCCGAACGCGGCGACCGGTCCGGCCACCGGAAAAAGCAATAATAGCAATCGCGAAGTCATCGGGCGTCTGCTGCAATATGCGCTGTCGGCTGAGGTTGCCAAGTGCAACTGATTTGCCATTGACATTCGTGTCAGCAGTGAGCAGTCTGTGCCAATGAACAGCCCAACCTCTGCCGCGCAGTTTGATGCTGCCATCACCGCCGCCGACCTGCCGTTTATGGCGGCAGAGCGGGCCGCTCTGCGCTATGACTTCCCCAAAGCCTGGCGGCATTTCAGGGAACTGGTCAAGGACAAGGAGAACACAGCGGAAGTGTTCCCGATCTTTGAAGCGCTGCCGTGGCGCGGGGTTTATGATGCCGCGCGGGCGTTCCTGAACACTGAACGCGGGCAGGCGATTTACCGCGCCGAACCCAGTCTTGTTGCGATTCTGGACGATCATGCCGCGCTGCGCAAACTGCCCGCAGGCTCGGTGGCGCAGGCCTATTGTGATTTTATGGAGCGCGAAGGACTGTCTGCGCAGGGCCTGGTCGACGAGCTCAATACCTATCGCCGCCCCGACCAGATCTTTGAGGATCAGGTCGATTGGTACTATCGCCGGATGCGCGACACCCATGATCTGATGCACATCCTGTCCGGCTATGGCCGCGATGCGCTGGGCGAACAATGCGTACTGGCGTTTACCTATGGCCAGCAGCCTGCGCTGGCGCACCTGTTCCTGGGCTATGCCGGAGCGTTTGAAATGCGCCGCCGGATGACGGTGAAAGTGCCGATTTTCCGGGCAGTGCGCGAAGCGCAGAAGATGGGTTCGTCAATTCCGCGGCTGATCGAGATGCCGATCATGGACCTGCTGGCGATGCCAGTGGAGCAGGCGCGGCGGACGCTGGGGATCAAACCGACCCGTTTTTATGCCGAAGCTCACGCCAAATGGCGGGCGGCGGGGGTTGATCCCTATGATTTGCTGGCGTCGGTCGAACAGGCGGCCTGAGGTTCAAGCGTCAGGCGTGTAAGCAACTCCGAGCCGAATTGCTTGCTTTTCGAGGCGATCATCTTTGGTCAGCAATGTTGCGTATTTTGTCATCTTTACCGCAGCTAGAAGATGCGCATCGATGAAACCAATTCCGGCACTGAACAGCTTCTGCCATTCTACCATCGCCATTACTTCGGCGTTGCTGGCGACATGAACTTTTGGCATCTGCTGAAGCTCATTGATTAAAAACTTGCGGTTGCTAAGCGAACCCATGGCAATCTCGCCGACGACCAGAGGATGCAGCGCTACGCGTCGCTCCCTTAGCAAGTCAGACAGCGGTGTGGGCTTTCCAGCAATGTGATCGATCCAGATCGATGTGTCAGCGAGTACAAGCGGGCGAACCATCAGTCCGGATTGCGAAAGTCGGGCGGACGGCGACGCGGCGCTGCCTTGGCATCGGGGTCCGAACCGCCAAGCGCGATTAAGCGATCAGCCGCAAGTCGTTGGCGCATTTCAACGAGCGCTCGGCGAATCAAGACGCTCGTCTCACCGATTCCGAGACCTTCGCGAAGGTCTTCGATGACCACAGGATCAAGGGTTACCGTTGTACGCATGCATCATCTATAGCATCAAGTGATGCGCATCGCAACGCCGCTCACCCCTCCATCCAGTCCTTGAAGAAGCTTTCATGCGCGGTGCGGAGGGTGTCCAGCGCCACTTCGGGATAGATCGCGGCTTCGCCCTTGCACACCGCGATGGTTTCTCCGCCGGTCCAGCCGATAAAGCAGCAGCCGATCCCGGAATCGCGCGCCAGCTTTTCCACTGCGTCGGAATCGAAGCGCTCGGTCACCACGTAACGCCCCTGGTTTTCGGCAAACAGCGACCAGGCGTGGTTGATCTTTTCGCGATCAACGCGGTCTTCAAACGCCGTGGTTTCCAGCCGCGCGCCGACATTGCCGGCCAACGCCATTTCGGCGACCGCAACCAGAATTCCGCCGTCGGACACGTCATGCACGGCGGTGACATAGCCTTCGGCGATCAGTTTGCGGACGAACTCGCCGTGCTTGCGCTCGGCCTTGAGGTCGACCTTTGGCGGGGGGCCTTCTTCGCGGCCGTGGCAGACCTGCAACCAGGTTGACTGGCCCAGTTCCGGCGCGGCGCGTGGATCGGCGCCGATCAGGATGATCTTCTGCGCACCGTCTTTGAACGCAATCGTCGCCATCTGCGTGTGGTCTTCCATCAGGCCGACCCCGCCAATCGCGGGGGTGGGCAGGATCGCAGAACCGCCGCCGGTGGCCTTGCTTTCGTTGTACAGGCTGACATTGCCGCTGACGATCGGGTAATCGAGCGCGCGGCAGGCGTCGGCCATCCCGGCCAGGCAGCCGATGATCTGCCCCATAATTTCAGGCCGCTGCGGGTTGGCGAAGTTCAGGCAATTAGTGATTGCCAATGGCTTAGCCCCGACTGCTGAGATATTACGATAGGTTTCAGCCACCGCCTGCTTGCCGCCTTCGTAGGGATCGGCCTGGCAATAGCGCGGGTTGCAATCGGTGCTGATCGCCAGCGCTTTCTGCGTCCCGTGAATCCGTACCACCGCCGCATCGCCGCCTGATTTCTGGAGCGTATCCGCGCCAACCTGGCTGTCATATTGCTCCCAGATCCACCGGCGCGAAGCAAGGTGCGGGCTGGCCATCATGGTCAGCAGATCGGCGGAAACGTCCTTGCCCAGCGGCACCTTGGTCAGCTGCGCAGGCTTTGGCGTGGGGGTATGCGGGCGATCGTAGAGCGGGGCGTCTTCGGCGAGCGGGCCCAGCGGAATATCGCATACGGTCTCGCCTTGCCAGGTCAGCACCATATGTCCGGTATCGGTCACCTCGCCAATCACTGCAAAGTCCAGTTCCCACTTCTTGAAAATCGCCTCGGCCATTGGCTCCTTGCCGGGCTTCAGGACCATCAGCATCCGCTCCTGGCTCTCGCTCAGCATCATCTCGTAAGGGGTCATCCCTGTTTCGCGGCACGGCACCTTGTCCATGTCGAGAATTATCCCGGCTTTGCCGTTGGTCGCCATCTCAACGCTCGAACTGGTCAGTCCCGCCGCGCCCATGTCCTGAATCGCCACGATCGCGTCAGTCGCCATCAGTTCGAGGCAGGCCTCGATCAGCAGCTTTTCCACGAACGGATCGCCGACCTGCACCGTCGGGCGCTTCGCATCAATGTCATCGCCAAAATCGGCACTGGCCATGGTTGCGCCGTGGATGCCGTCGCGCCCGGTTTTGGAGCCGACATAGACAATCGGATTGCCAAGGCCGGTGGCGGCGGAATAGAAAATCTTGTCTTGATCGGCCACGCCCACGGTCATTGCGTTGACCAGGATATTGCCGTCATAGGCCGGGTGGAAATTGGTTTCCCCCCCCACAGTGGGCACGCCCACACAGTTGCCATAACCGCCGATCCCGGCGACCACGCCTTTGACCAGCGCCTTCATCTTGGGATGATCGGGCCGACCAAAGCGCAGCGCATTCAGGTTGGCCACCGGGCGCGCGCCCATGGTGAACACATCGCGCAGGATCCCGCCCACGCCAGTTGCCGCGCCTTGATACGGTTCGATGTAGCTGGGGTGGTTGTGGCTCTCCATCTTGAAGATGCAGGCCTGCCGAACCCCATTGGGACCTTCGCCGATATCGATGACCCCGGCGTTCTCGCCCGGACCGCAGATTACCCACGGGGCTTCGGTCGGCAGCTTTTTCAAGTGCAGGCGGCTCGATTTGTACGAACAATGCTCTGACCACATCACCGAAAAGATGCCGAGTTCGACCAGGTTCGGTTCGCGCCCCAGCGCGTGCAGCACGCGCTCGTATTCCTCCGGGGACAGCCCGTGAGCGGCGACGACATCGCCGGTAATTTTGGGGGGCGTGATTGGTGAGACGGTTTCAGGCATGGCGCGCCCTTAGCTGTCCGGCGACGGTCCTGCTAGAGCGCCTGGCGCTTTGGGCGTTCGCTTTTCCCCACCCACACTGCGATGGCCGTAATCAAACCAAAGGCGAATAGCGCCAGCAGGCTGGTTCCGGCAGTCACTTCGCTGCCCACCGGGCCGAACCAGTTCACGGCTTGCAGCAGCAGCAGCACCCCACCAAGCACCAGCACGCGGCCTGGGGCCGGACGACGCTTGCGGTTGTACCACCATAGCGCGCCGAAAGTGATGCCCAGTTCCAGCGGCATTTCGATCAGCGGATAGTTCCACAAGCCAAGCCCCAGCTTGGGCGGGCTGCCCGCCAGGGTCAGATCGGGGACATGGACCAGCAGATCGAGGAACCAGTGCGACAGCACCACCGCACCGCCGATCAGCGTCGCCGTGCGGTCGCGCGTCAGCAACCAGACCAGCGCGGCAAACCCCGCCGTAAACACCGCGCTGCCCAGCAAGCTGTGGGTATAGGGCATGTGATAGAGGTCGAGCGGGTTCATCGCGCTGATTCCCGGCGTGATCCGCATCCGCTCCGCCCCGGTCAGCACCAGCGCGACGAACGCCCAGTCCACCAGTTGTGCGGCCACGAACAGCAGCCCCAGCTTGGGTGCATGGCGGCTGGTTGCGGCCGCCGCCAGCGCGGGAGCCCAGTGCCCGATAAACATCAGGTCTGGGTTTCGATGAATTTCTTGACCGCAAAGGACGCTGCGCCGCTGGCACAAGCGGTCGCCGCTGCGCCCCAGGCGATGTCGATCAAGGTCAGCTGCCACGGCCACTGCTTCAGCGTCGCCTGGTTGGTCAGGTCATAGGTGGCGTAGCATAGCATACCCAGCAGCGCGCCATTAAGCACGCCATACGGCACGCCCAGTTGCACACCCGGACGGACTGCGAACCAGACCATCCCGGCGATATACAGCACATAGAAAATCAGCGCCGGGGCCATCCGGAATGCCGGGGCCAGCAGGTCGCCCAGCATGGGCCGATAGAGGTGCGGACCGGCAAACCGCAGCCACATCGCATCGAGCAGGCCGAACACGATTCCCGCAGTGACGAAGGCCACCGCATAGGGTGCAAACACATTCATTCGAGATTCTCCCTTTGTCCTAACTTGACCGTGTGGCTTCGTGCGGTCAATGCTTGTCGGCGATGACCCAGCCCAATTCCGATATCGCCGCACTGACCTTCGAAGACGCCCTGCGCGCGCTGGAGGACATCGTGCGCAAACTGGAAAGCGGCGAAGTGCCGCTGGACGATTCGGTGGACCTCTACACGCGCGGCGATGCGTTGCGCCAGCATTGTCAGGCGCGCTTGGATGCGGCGCATGCCCGCATAGAAAAGATCGTGACCGCGCCTGATGGAGCGGCAACAGGCACTCAGCCGTTTGATCCAGGGGAGGACCGGTAAAGTGCCTCCGGCTGCGCTTCCCGCTGACCTTTCCGGGCCGCTGGCGGCGATTGCACGCCGGATCGATGGCTCGTTCGATGCACTGCTGCCGCGCGGTGATGATGGCCGCGCGCCGCTGTTGAATGCAATGCGCTACGCTGCAATCGGCGGGGGCAAGCGCTTGCGCCCGTTGATCCTGATGGAAACGGCCAGCCTGTTCGGCGCGGATGCCAACGCCGCTGTCCGCGCAGCGACGGCGGTCGAGGCAGTGCACGTCTATTCGCTGATCCACGATGACCTGCCGTGCATGGACGATGATGCGCTGCGCCACGGCAAGCCGACGCTGCACCTGGCCTTCGATGAGGCAACCGCCGTGCTGGCGGGAGATGCCTTGCACGTGTTCGCCTTTGATCTGCTGTCTGATCCCGACACGGCAGGTGATCCGTTCGTGCGGATCGAACTGGTGCGGGCGCTGGCGCTGGCGGCAGGCACCAATGGCATGGTCGGCGGACAAGCAATGGATATGGCCGCTGAAAAGGGTGGGTTTGATCTGCCTGCCGTCACGCGGTTACAACAGCTCAAGACCGGGGCCTTGCTGTCCGCTGCGGTGGAAATGGGCGCGATTCTGGGGCGGGTGCCGGTTGAGGGCCGCACGCATCTGCGCGGCTATGCGCGTGACCTGGGGCTGGCGTTCCAGATTGCTGACGATCTGCTCGACCACGAAGGCGAAACCGCAGCGCTAGGCAAGGCGGCGGGTAAGGATGCGGCGGCGGGCAAGGCGACTTTCGTCTCGCTGCTCGGTGCGGAGCGCGCGCGTGATCAGGCGCAGATGCTGGTTGATCAAGCTGTTGCGCAGCTCGCGCAGCATGGCCGCGAAGCCGATCTGCTGCGCAGCATTGCCCGCTATGTCGTTGAGAGGAAACACTGATGAGCGAGCGTATCGGCGTCTACCCCGGCACCTTCGATCCGATGACGCTGGGCCATGCCGATATCATTCGGCGCGGGGCCAAGCTGGTTGACCGGTTGATCATCGGAGTGACGACCAACCCATCCAAAAACCCGATGTTTACCGCTGACGAACGCATTGCAATGGTGACGCGCGAAGCCGCTGCAATGGGCATCGCCAACGTCGAAGTCGTCGGTTTCAACGCGCTGCTGATGAAATTTGCCGAAGCACAGCGCGCGACGATGATCGTGCGCGGACTGCGCGCCGTCGCCGACTTTGAATATGAATATCAGATGGCGGGGATGAACCAGCAGCTAAACGCGCGGATCGAAACCGTGTTCCTGATGGCTGATGCCAGCCTGCAACCGATCGCCAGCAAGCTGGTGAAGGAAATCGCGCTGTTCGGCGGGGATATCCACAAATTCGTCAGCCCCACGGTGCGCGATGAAGTGGTGGAGCGGATCGCCGCCACCAGCGGCACCCTGGGTGACTACTGAACCGTTCATTGCCACGACAGCGTTGCCCCGCTATCCCGCCTGCCAATCCCTGTGCGGCCCTAAATTGCGAGACTGTTTCATGATCCTTCGCCCCATGCTTGCCCTCGCTCTGGGCTGGTCCATCACCGTGCCGCTGGCCGCGCAAGAGACTGCACCGCCAGCCGCCGCACCCGTGCCAGAGGTGCCCGCCGCTGCGGTTGTTGCCGCGCCCACACTCAGCTCCGC
>JANORN010000007.1:0-18604 GCA_031415355.1 Novosphingobium sp.
CTGTTGCTCAGCGGCGGGCTCGATTCGTCGCTGCTGGCCTGGCTGATCGCCGCCTGCGGAGCTGATACATCGCGCGTGCAATGCTTCAGCTCAGCCGCCCCAGAAGGGAGCGGCCTGCCCGATGAAACGGCCTATGCCGCACAGGTGGCGCAGCATCTGGGGCTGCCACTGGTGAAGGTTGCGCCAGCTGAAGACCTCACCGCCTACCGCCCGCACGATGGCATTTTGGCGGGCGCTAATGCGCCGCCGCTGGCCAATCGGCATGTCCTGACCGAAGCCTTTCAGCAAGCCGCACGCGCACTCGGCTGCACCCGGATGCTCAACGGCACTTACGGTGAGCTGAGCGTCACCGCACGCCTGCCGAGCGCGGCCCCGGCCGGATGGCGGCGCATGGCGGGGGCGCTGCGGCAACGGTTGACCGGGGCCGAGCGGTGGCCGGTGTCAGCAGCCTATCACGTCCGCTTGGCCGCGCATCATGCAGCCGCGCCGCTGCTGGCCGTCAGCGCACCCCAGCCCGCGCCCGGTCCGCTGTTCGGGTTCCAGCGCGGAACCGACAAGGCCTGGAGCCTAGCCAATGAATTCTACGCCGGGGCGGTGCGGATGGACTATCCGTTCCGTGATACCGGCCTGCTGGGTCTGATCGCTGGACTGCCGCGCGATCTGCCCGCCGGCGCTGACGGAGACCGCGCGATGGCGCGCGCCATGCTCGCGGGGCACTTGCCCGACGCGATCCGGCTACGGCGGCACGGTATGCCGGCCTCGCCCGATCATCTGCCCCGGTTGCAACGCCACGCCCCCGCCGCAAGCGAGCGGATCGCCACATTCCGCGCGGCGGGGCTGGCTGAATGGCTCGATCTCGACTGGCTGGAGCAGGCACTGGTGCACATGGCGCAATCCGGCACCCGCTCGCACAGTGTCGCCAACGAGGTGCAATTGACTGCGATTGCAGCGGAATTCCTGCTGTGGTGGCAGCAGCCGCGCTAAGCCGGGATCAGGTCAAACGCCAAACAGATCCGCCGCGCATCCGGTCCTGTCTGCTGGTGCGGATAGGTGCGATGATAGGCGTGCGAGGGAAACAGCGTGAGCAAGCCAGCTTGCGGGCGGACCAGTTCCTCACCGTGCTGCGCGGCAGCCGCCGGGCCAATCAAGCCAGCAGGCATTCCGAAGGCAAAGCAGCCCGCCGCCGCACTACCCTGCGCCAACGCCTCCGGCACGGCGAGGTAATAGCCCCCGCTCAGCCAGCCTGCGGGGTGCATGTGCCACTGTTCAAATCCCTCCGCCCCGGTGATCACGCACCATGAGCGCAAGGCCAGCCGCGGCGGGCAGAGCGCCAGCCACGGCTGGTCCTCCGGCGGCATCGCGGTGATCCATGCGCTGACTGCTTCGGCAATTGCCCCAAGCAGCGCCTTGATCGCGGGCGCATCAGCCCGCCCCGGATGATCGACCCGCCAGGTCTGGCGTGAGGCGGTGCCGTGGCGGTCAAACCGCAAGGCCGGGTCCGCCAGCAGTTCGGCCACGGCTGCTGCGTTCAACGCCGCCAGATCGCCCCATGGCTGTGGCACGCGCAGCGCTGGAACCGGCGGCAGCCAGTCTTGGCCCAACAGCGCCCGCGCCGCGTCAAGCTCTCCGGATCCAGCCCGGATCACCGCCAGCGCGCCAAGCAGGCGGGTGTGGCACACGCCTTGCGCCTGCAAGGCCTCCACCACCGCTCCAGCATCAGCAATCCGCCCGCTGCGTAGCTGCGCATTGATCAGCCGCTTGAACGCCGCCTGCGCTGTTGGATCAAGCGCCAGCGCCGCTGTCAGATCCGCTTCGGCTGCTGCGTCTTGCCCCAACCGGAACCGCGCCTTGGCCCGTTCTGCCACCAAGCGCGCGCGGTCTGCTGGTTGCCAGTCTTGCGCCAGCTGCGTGTCCAGCATGGCCAACGCCGCCGCCGCTTGGTCCACCGCGAACAGCGCGCGGCAATGGTGCAGGATCAGGATCAGACTGCCGTGATCAGCGGCCAGTCCTTGGATCAGTGCCAGCGCCGCATCAAAGCGGTCTTGCCGCACCAGCCGCCCGATCAGCCGGGTGCGTGCCGCCAGATTGCCCGGTTCGCGCGCCAGCGCCGCCGCCAGCAGCTCCGTTTCCTGCGCCGCGCCCAGCAGCGGAGGCGGCTCGATGACGATGACGGGTGCGTGCATCAGCGCCGCGATCCGGTACTTGGCCGGACTAGTCTGTGACCAGATCGGATGGTGCGACAATCACCACCACCCGGCGGTTCTGCGCGCGGCCCTCAGGAGTATCGTTGCTTTCAATCGGGTCGGTCTCACCCAGGCCAATCACCCGCACGCCGGCTTCGGGCATGCCCGCCGTCACCATTGCCGCCTTGACCGCTGCGGCGCGGCGCAAGGACAGCGCCTGGTTATATTCGCTGCTGCCGGATGAATCGGTGTGCCCCTCGATCATCGCGCCGCCCAGCCCGATCCCGGCCAGGGTCTTGGCCAAGCGGTCAATGATCGCGATGCTCTCTGGTTGCAGGGCGCTTTCGTTGACTGCGAACAGCACCCGGTCTTCGATCCCCAGTTCCCAGGTCTCGCCCGCCGGTTTGAAGCCTTCCTGTTGCAGCACCGCGACCTGCGCCTGCGAAAAACGCGGCACCGCCGGAATTGTCTGGCATGCAGCGAGCAGCGCCAACAGCGCCATGGCCAACAAATTACGCATAGATCTTGTCCTCCGCGCCGCCGCTGCGACGATTGTTCTTGTCCAGATACATTTCGCTGTCCGCCCGGCGCAACAAGTCTTGCGGCGAAAGACCATCGTCGGGATAAGTCGCGACGCCGATACTCAGCCGCATGATCCGGTGATCGCCGCCAGGCAGCACAAACGGCCGCGCCATCGCGCTTTCGATCCGCGCCTTCACCCCGTCGATGTGCTCCAAATTATGCAGCGCGGGCAGCAGGATCACAAATTCATCGCCGCCCAGCCGGAACGCCTGATCGCCGTGGCGGATCGCGGAGCGCAACCGTTCTGCGACCGCTACCAGCGCGGCATCGCCGGCTTCGTGACCGTGGGCATCGTTGATCGCTTTGAAGTTGTCCGCGTCCAGAAACAGCACGGCAAAGCTGGCGCCGGTATGGACCGATTCCACAATCGCTTCGCTCAGGGTCTGTTCGAACAACACGCGGTTGCCCAGCGCGGTCAGCGGATCGTGGGTTGCCCGCCGGGCCAGTTCGGCATTTTCTGAGGTCATGCCGTGATGCCAGCCCTCCAATTCGGCCAGCAGCGCATTGAAATCGCGCCCGAACAGATCGATTTCGGCGATACCCGAAGGTGGCAGGCGGCGATGAAACGCGCGCTCGGTCCGCACCGAATGCGATACCCGCGCTAACTGGCTGAGCGGTTCGATCACATCGCGTTGCAACCGTTGCGCCAGAATCCGCGTGGCAACGATGGTCAGCCCCAGGCATGCCAGCGCAATGATCGCGCCCGACATGGCATAGCGCAGGATCCCTTGCGAATTGCCATAGACCCGCACCTCGCCAATCGTCTGGCCCGAATGCCGGACCAGTTGCCGCGAAGGTTCGGGCCACAGCAGGCGGTTGGCCGCTTGTTCTAGCCAGGTGTTCAGTCCGGTCTGGCCGCGATCCCATACGGCGATCAAACGCCCATCGGTGCCGCGCACTTCGACGCGGTTGACCGAAGGCACCGCCGCCACCGAAACCACCCCTTCGCGCACGGCCGCGTTATCGCCGAACACGATTGCGGGTTCCACCGTATAGCTGACCGTGCTGGCGATCAGCTCCAGATTGCGCTGGGCATAATTGCGGATCACCATCACCCCGCTGACCAGCAAGCTGGACGCAGCCAGCGTCAGCGCGAACAGGATCAGCCGTAGATGGACCTGCGCCAGCCGCTGGCGCAGAGTCGGCAAGGCGGTGGTGGCGCGGCTCATCGCGCGCTCCCGCTGGCCATGCGCAGCACGCGCGGATCAATCCGTAGGCCGGAACGGGACACGGCATCTATGTTGATTGCAAAGCCCAGCGCTTGCGCCCCCGGGAGCAAGCAGAACATCGCCTGGCTGCGGCATCGCGGATCACTTTCGACAATCGTCAACACGCCTTTTCCGCGTACCGCTGCAAAGGCGGTCTGCGCGGCGCGCTGCTCAACGCGGCCCATATAGACGACGTTGCAGCCGCTCGTGGCCACAGCGGCGATGCTGATCGCTTTGCGCGAAGTGCGGCGACCATCGCCCAGCGTCATCCCGTCAAGCTGGCCGCTCCACGCGGCGGGCCCGACCACACAGATTGTGACTGGATTGGCCTGACCCGGCCAGCGGGTGTAATCAATGATTGAGCGGGTCATTCGGGCCGCAGCGCCGGAGCCGCCGTCATCCGGGCCCGTCGCCAGCGCCACCGGCGCAAGCGTCGCCGTGGCGAGCAGCCACGCAGCAATTGCCAGCAACGGCACAAGACGGAATGATTGCAGCACAACCCTTTTCATGCGTGGCAGCAGACTAGCAAGCAGCCCTGCGCAGAAGTGTCGCATTTTTCAAGGGTTTTGCGCTGAACGCCGCGCCGGTTGATAATAGCCCCTTGCCCTCTTTAAGCGTGCGGTTAAGCTGCGACCGAATTTGGGAGATTGTAATGGATCAGGCAACCTATCAACGCCTGCTGGCCAAGGCGCAGCGCACGAAGGACCTGTTTACGTTTGACGATTTCATCCGGTTCTGGGCCAGCGACCGGCCCGGGCGGCTGGCGATTGAGGGTGATGACTTGGCCTTTGACTATGCCGGGCTGGAAGCCGCCAGCGGCCGGGTGGCCTCGGCGCTGCTCGCCATGGGGCTGGCGAAGGGCGACCGGGTCTGCTGGTTCGGCAAGAACAGCGCGACCTATTTCACACTGTTCTTCGGCGCGGCGCGCGCGGGCGTGGTGATGGTCCCGGTCGGCTGGCGCTTGGCCGAACCCGAAGCGGCTTTCATCATCGACGATGCCGAGGCCAAGGTGTTGTTTCTGGGCGATGGGTTTGAGGCTTGCGCGGCAACGCTGGGCCAGCGGCCCGGCTTGCACCATTGCTTTACCGCAGATGCGGCGCGCGAATTGCTGAAGACGGCTCCGCGCACTGATTTCGAACCGTCGCAGGCCGACGACGGGGTGTTGCAGCTCTATACCTCGGGTACTACCGGCAGCCCCAAGGGCGTGATCCTGTCTAACCGCAACCTGTTCGGGCTGCGCAAGGCTGCGCTCGCCAATCCCGCGCCTTATTCGCTGTGGGACGAGGATGAAGCGGTGCTGGTGGCGATGCCCTGCGCGCATATCGGCGGTACTGGCCTGGGGATCGTGGCGCTGGCGGCCGGCTTGCCAGGCATCGTGCTCAGCGAATTTGATCCGCCGCGCGTGTTTGACGCGGTCGAAAACCGCGGCGTGACGCGGTTCTTCATCGTTCCGGCGGCGCTCGCCATGCTGCTCAACCACCCCGATTGCGCGACGACCGATTTCAGCCGGATCAAATATATCATGTACGGGGCCAGCCCGATCCCGCTGGAACTGCTGCGCGAATGCATCAAGGTGTTCGGCGCAGAATTCGTCCAGAACTATGGCATGACCGAAACGACCGGCACGATCTGCGTCCTGCCGCCTGAGGACCATGTACCCGAAGGCAGCCAGCGGATGCGTTCAGCCGGAAAGCCGGTCGCCGGGGTTGAAATCGAGATCCGCGATCTGGACGGCAAGGCGCTCCCAGTGGGCGAGATTGGCGAGATTACTACGCGGTCGAGCGCCAATATGCTCGGCTACTGGAAGCTGCCCGATGCCACGCTGACCACGATGAGCGCCGACGGATGGGTTCGTACGGGCGACATCGGCTATCTCGACGCCGACGGCTATGTCTACATGTACGACCGCGCGAAGGACATGATCATTACCGGCGGGGAAAACGTCTATCCGGCCGAGGTCGAAAGCGGAATCTATGGCCATCCCGATGTGCTGGAAGTGGCAGTGATCGGCATCCCGGATGAAAAATGGGGCGAGGCGGTGAAGGCGGTCTGCGTGCCCAAACCCGGCTGCACGATCGATCCAGACAGCATCATCAACTGGGCGCGCGAACGGGTCGCCGGGTTCAAGGTGCCCAAAACCGTGGACACGATCGCCGCGCTGCCGCGCAACCCGAGCGGCAAGATCCTGCGGCGCGAACTGCGCGCGCCGTACTGGGCAGGCTTTGATCGCCAGATTAATTGAAGGAGGTTTAGCGGGCGCGCGGGATGCAGCGCTCGCGCGGCAGACCCGGATAGAGGTCGCAGTTGTACAGCGTGATTTCGGTCCCCGCCGGATCGCGTGAATAGCTGAATTTCAAGGTGGCCCGGGCGGCGGAGGGGACCGGGAATCTGGCCGGGATCGTACCACGCTCACCCCAGCCCATCACCCGGCAGGTGCCAGGATCGGTGCACAGCTTGCGCGCCAGCGTCAGCGCTTCCGCCGCGTTGGCCCCGCCGATCAGCACGAAATTGGCCTTGCCGCTGGGATCGCGCATTACCAGCTCGCCCCCCGTAATCGGCGGCGCGGCACTCGCGATGCTGGGCGCAGCGCTTGGCAGGCCGGTGGGCAAGGCGGATAAGCTCTGGTTTGGCGCTTGGGCCGGCCCAACCGTCAGAAGACCGGCCTCGCCGCCGCGATAGCCCATCCGCGCTGCCGCTCTGGTCCCCCAGTAACCGGGCCAGCGGAAGAACAGGTGGGTTTCCACCCGCGCCAGCTTTTCCAGCTTGGGCGACCAGTACGGAAATACCCAGTCGGTGTGATAATGGGTCGCCGTACCAACCGCCGCGAAGACATAGCCGCGCAAACCTTCGGTGGCGCGGTTGCGGGCCATCCGCCAGGCTTCATCGCCATAGCGCCGCGCCAGCGAGCCATCGCAGGTAAAGCTGAACTGGCAGCCGGTGCGCCGCTCTGAACCCTGAAACACCACGCCGCAAACGGTGCGGGCAAAGGCCGGGTGACGGGTGCGATTAAGGATCACCTGGATGACTGCACGCTGGCCGATATCACTCGGCCCAGCCTCAGCCATTGCGGCCAGCGCCAGGCACTGCGTCGCACGCTCGACGTCAAGCGCAGACCCGTTGAACTTGAAGGGAGTCGCCACCTCGATCTGTCCGGCTACAAATTGCACCGCAGCGTTCTTGGCGCGGGCATCGGCCATCGGTTCAGCCGGTTCAGCCAGCATCGGTGCGTCGTTCGCTTGCCCGGGCAGCACACTGAAGCCCTCGATGTTGACCCTGGCGGTCGATTCAACTGGCACCGGTCTGAACCCGGATCGTTCCGCCGGGAGCGCGGCGATCAGCACCGCAATCACCACGGCAAGCGCAAACAGCGCCACCGGCCCGCGATACTCACCCAAGCCGTGATGCCCGCGCCGCAGGAGCCCAATCAGTCGCGCCGCGAAACCCGGTTGCGCAGGGCTTGCAGCAGGTGCAGCGGCGGCTTGATCAGTTGGGTTGTGATTGTGGCAGGAGGATTCGGACATACGACCTTTGGGCAAGGGGCTGGCAGGCGGCTGAACAGGCTATTGATAGTACTAAATTGAATCTACAACTTGGCAGCGCGACGGGATCGACCGGGCGATGTAATTGCACATAACTTCAGCGTTCGTCACGGCTTCGATTTGCGCGCTAACACAAAACCGCATTGGAGCGCAGAAAATGCCTGCCGTTTTTGGAATTTATTGCGCTTAAGCAGGAACGCGGCGGCTTTGCCATGCAAACGCCCAGCGCTGTAGGGCTGCACGCTATTCGCTTACGAAGCCTAGCGCGCTCAAACGCCGCCAGATCGCTGCGCAAATAGCGAGGTCAGCAACCTCCACTGCCAGTTCAACGCGCGCCGATTTGGCATCATTGACCACAGCCCCACTCACAGGAACAATTCAGCCGCTGCATCCAGAATTGCTGCGGTATCCAGCCGGTACTCGCGATAGAGATCGGGGAGATCGCCGGTCTGACCAAACCGGTCCACACCCAACGGCGATACGCGGTTGCCGCGCACACCGCCGATCCATGACAGTGCTCCCGGGCTGCCATCGATCACGGTGATAAGCCCAGCGGTGGGCGATAAGGCCGCGAGCAGTTGCGCGATGTGCGCTGGTTCTGAATTGCCGCCGCGCCAGCGTGCCGCGCGCGCGCCGGACCAGCCACGATGCAGCAGATCGGGCGAGGTTACCGCCAGCAGGCCGATGCCCGGCACATCATCCTGCAGTGCCTCCCAAGCTGCCAGCGCCTCGGGCATGATCGGGCCCGTCGCCACAATCGCGGCCTCTGCCCCCGGTGCCGGCTGCTTCAACCAATACCCACCTTTGACCGCGCCTGCTTCCCAGCGATCATCGGCGCGGGTGATTTGCGGCAACACTTTGGTCGAAAGGCGCAAATAGACCGAGCTGCCATCGGGCCGTTGCAGGAAATCAAATGCCCAGCGCATCAGCAGCGCCACTTCGTCGGCATAGGCCGGTTCAAAATAGGCAAGTCCCGGTTGTCCCATCCCAATCAACGGCGTGTTGATTGACTGGTGCGCGCCGCCCTCTGGGCCCAAGGTCAGGCCTGCTGGTGTGCCCACCAGAAGGAACCGCGCGTCAGAATAGCAACCATAATTCAGCGCATCGAGGCCGCGGGCGATGAACGGATCATAGACCGTTCCGACCGGAATCAAGCGCGTGCCAAAATGCGGCGCTGAAAGCCCCAGCGATGTCATCATCAGAAAGAAATTATTCTCGGCAATACCCAGTTCAATGTGTTGCCCTGCGCCATGCGCGGCCCATTTTTGCGCGGACGGGATCTTTGCCGCGCGGAACACATCGGACATTTCAGATCGCCGGAACAGCCCGCGCTGATTCACAAATGCGCCCAGATTGGTGGTCTGGGTTACATCGGGTGCCGTGGTCACGATCCGGTCGCCCAACAATTCGCCTGACTTTGCCAATCCCAGCAAGACATTGCCAAATGCGGCTTGGGTCGATTGTTCGGCGCCATCGGGCACGGGTAGCCGTGCAGGCACCGGCACGCAGTCAGCCGCCGCCTCGGGCCCCTTGCGGGCCAGCACGCTCGCGCCAACAAATGCCTTCAGCCGCGCTGCCGCAATATCGCCCAGCCCGCCAAACGGTTCCCATTCTGCGCCCTCGCTGATGCCCATGCTGCTCCGCAACTGCGCAATTTGCGGCGGGTTCATCATTCCGGAATGATTGTCTTTATGCCCGGCTAGCGGCAGGCCATAGCCTTTGACCGTATAGGCGATGAACATAGTCGGCCGTTCATCAGCGGCGCTATCAAATGCGTCCATCAAAGTTTCAACGCAGTGCCCACCCAGATTGGTCATCAGCGCCGCCAGGCCGTCATCATCGAAACTGCCGAGCAGCGCTCTGACGTTTGCGGTGCCGCCGATATCCGCCAGCAATCGCGCGCGCCAGGCCGCGCCGCCCTGATAAGTCAGGACAGCAAATTCAGCATTAGGGCAGGTTTCAATCCATTCTTCGATCGCCTTGCCGCCGGGTTGCGCAAACGCCGCCAGCTGCAATTTGCCGTGCTTCAGCGTAATCACGCGCCAGCCGCAGGTTTCAAAGATATCATCGAAGCGGCGGAACATGCGATCGGCGGTGGTGCTGTCGAGCGACTGGCGGTTATAATCGACCACCCACCAGCAATTGCGAATGTCGTGCTTGTAACCCTCGATCAGGCATTCGTAGATATTGCCTTCGTCCAGTTCGGCATCGCCCATCAGCGCGATCATCCGTCCTGCATCGGCTTTGTCCAGTTGGCCGTGCGCAATCAGATAATCCTGCACCAGACTGGAAAAGGCGGTGATCGCAACCCCCAGCCCGACCGATCCGGTTGAGAAATCGACGGGTATCTGGTCTTTCGTCCGCGACGGATAGCTTTGCGCGCCGCCCAGCCCGCGAAAGCGTTGCAGCTGTTCGAGGGTTTGATTGCCGAGCAAATAATGGATCGCCTGCAATACCGGCCCGGCATGAGGTTTTACCGCCACCTTGTCCTGCGGGCGCAGCGCGTGGAAATAGAGCGCCGCCATAATCGCAGTCATTGACGCGCAGCTCGCTTGATGCCCGCCAACTTTCAAACCGTCCCGTTTGGGCCGGATATGGTTGGCATGATGCACCGTCCACGACGATAGCCAGCGCAAACGGCGATCGAGCATCTCCAATGCGGAAATCGTCTCGGTCCGGCCATCAATCAATGTTTCGGTCACACTACACCTTTCACAATCGCCAAACAGATCGCACGTTCGCGGACGATTACCCTATACAAAAAAGGGCAGAGCCGCAGCCCTGCCCTTCACTGTGGTGTTTAGCTGGATCAGAATTTGAGGCTGGCGCGCGCGCCCCACAACCGCGGCGGCGCATAGCTTGCTTGCAAAGCACCGCCCCCGCCCCACACGAAGCGGTTGGCCGTCGCCTGGTTGGTCAGATTGTTGACGAACGCTTGCAGCTCAAAGCTCTCATTCAAAGCCCAGGTTAGCCGCAAATCAACCTTGGTATAGGCATCCTGCCGCTCCAGGATCGAATTGAACGGCTGCCCGAAGAACGCACCTGAGAACGTCATCACCGCATAAGGGGTCAGGGTCCCGGCGCTGCCCAGATCAATCGCATATGAGGCATAGACCGCGCCCGAATACTTCGGCGAATGCGGAATGCTGTTCCCGCTGAGGTCACACCCATAGGCCGCAGCTGGTTGGCCAGCCGCGCCCGTGCCGGGGACCAGCCCGCAATCATAGCCTGGCGCGAACAAGCGGCGCTGGCCTGCTGCTGCAATCGTAACGCCGTTCACCACGGTCGCGGTCAGAGCCGTCGCATCGGCCACCAGAATGGTCGTGCCGAATGGTGCCGGAACATTGGTGTATTCGGTGTACTTCGCGTCCAGGAACGATCCGCTGAAGCCCAGGGTCAGCGCGTCAACTGGCTTCCAGATCGCTTCCACTTCCAGCCCATACGACCGCGCCTTGCCGCTGTTTTCGATCACCGACAATGTGGCCGGGCCAACCGGAACCTGCCGCTGTTCCTGCAATCCATCATAGCGGTTGTAAAACGCCGCCAGGTTCAGCTGGATCGTGTTGTCCGCAAACCGGTTTTTTGACCCGAGTTCGAAGGCCAGCACTTTTTCTGGCGCAAAGGTTGGTTGCAGTGCCGCCTGATTCTGACCGGAGTTGAACCCGCCTGAACGGAACCCCGATGATGCCGAGGCATAGAGCAGGCTGTCTTCGGCAATCTGATAATCGAGGCCGACGCGCCATGTCATCCGCTTGAACGTGGCGGTGTCATAAGTCGCGCCGGTCAATACGGCGGTATTGGCGATTAGGCACCGGAAGCCAGGGCGCGGTGCGGGCACGGTCGAGCCGACGGTGTTGCTGATATTGGCGTAAGTGCAGTTGGTCGCCGCCCCTGCAGCGCCAAACGCCGAATCCGGAATCGCGGGCAAGCCAAGCCGGATAAAGGTTCCATCAGGCGTGGTGCCGCCAATCAGCGGCAACACCGCATTGGCATTGGCGAATTGGAAGTCCTTCCTGTCCCGCGTGTACCGCGCGCCGACGGTGAACTTCAATTGCTCGGTCAATTCATAGCTGGCCTGCGCATAAGCCGCGAGCGATTGCGTCTCAGCCCGTTGCTCGTCATAAAAACCACCGCGGAAACTGGTGCCGACGATGTTGGGCGTGACGTTGCGGATGATCAGCGGGCTTTGCTGGTTAATCAGCACGCTTTGCAGCTTATCCTTGAAGTAGTAGCCGCCCAGAACATACGTGAGCGGGCCGGAACCATCAGACACGAGCTGCAGCTCTTGCGTAAATGTCTTTGCCCCGGTCAGCTGGGAATCGATCGCGATCTGATTGGCCGAGAAATCAGAATCGGCCGTCCGCGTGGCTTCAAAATCGGTATAACCCGTGATCGATTTCAGCGTCACGCCGCCGAAATCGTACGCCAGATTGGCAGACCAACCATAATTGCGCAGATCGAGCAAAGTCGGCTGATCGGTATCAGTGCGATAGGGATCGTTCGGCTGATAAATCGGCACGCCTGCGTCAATCGTCAGCGGCGCATCAACCACCAAGTCACGGTTGCCGCCACGCGTGTTCAGGACCACGACGGTGCCGTTGTACAATTGCGTACTGGTGGGGGTGTAAAAATAGCTGCCGCGCAGCTTGTAGCCAAAGGCTGATCCGCCCGCGCCGCGCTGCTGGGCATAGTCAAATTTCAACACTGCGCTGAATGCTTCGCTCGGCTGAAACAGCACCGATCCGCGAATGTACCGCGACCGATCATCGAACAGATTGTTGCCAAGCGGATTGTCGTTTTTGACGTAGCCGCTCGAATCTTCATAAGCGCCGGCCATCCGCAGCGCGATTGTCTCGCTTAGCGCGGCATTCACAAATCCTTCGGTGCGGAAACGCCCGTTTTCGCCAACGGTCAGATCGATTCCGCCCTTATACTCCTCCAGCGTCGGCTGCGCGGTCGTAATCGCGATATTGCCGCCAAAGGTGTTGCGGCCATACAACGTGCCTTGCGGTCCGCGCTGGATTTCCACCCGTTCGATATCGACGAAGCTGAGCGTCGCCTGGCTGGCGCGCGATTGGTAAACGCCGTCGATGAAGAACCCGATGGTCGTATCGCCGTTAACGCCGACGTTCTCCGTCCGCACACCGCGAATAGCTGGCCGTGCATCAGGTCCGGAACGACCAAACGCAAACCCCGGCACAATGTTTTCAAGCCGTGAAATGTCAGTCGTGCCTTGCGCCTTCAACTGCTCGCCAGAAAAGGCCGAAACCGAAATCGGAACATTCTGGAGGTTTTCTTCGCGGCGCTGCGCAGTCACCACAATCTCTTCGATCCCGCCTGTATCGTTGGCGACTTCCTGTGCGGACAGCGGGGTCGATAGCAGTGTGGCCGCAAGCGGCGCGGCAGTGACCAGTAAGCGCAATTTCGAGACTTTCATTGCTCAAATCCTCCCCTGAACGGACATAAATTAGCTCTTGCGTGCAGATGGACTGCAAAAAGACTGCGAATGCAAGTCAAATATGACTTCGAATGCAGTGGCCCTCGAATCGTGGCAGAAGCGACACAGCTGTGCCGCATTCGCGCCGCCCTATTGCGCGGTCCAGCCGCCATCGACCAGCAAGCTGGTGCCCGTCACCATATTGGCGGCGGGTGAGGCCAGATAGATCACCGCGGCGGCGACATCTTGCGGCTTGCCGATCCGGCCCAATGGAATCATCCGGTCAACAAACGCCCGGAATTCCGGCTTGGCCAGCATGGGCGCGGTCATGGGCGTTTCGATAAAAGTTGGCGCAACCGAATTGACGCGAATGTTATGCGGGGCGAGTTCGACCGCCATGGCCTTGGTCAACCCCTCCAGCGCATGCTTGGTCATGCAATAGACGGTTCGGCCGGGCGAGCCGACATGCCCCATCTGGCTGGTCATATTGATGATGGCCCCGCCCGTTCCCGCCCTTATCATCGATCGAACCGCCCCTTGCGCCGCCAGATAGGCCGCGCGCACGTTCAGGCTCAGCATTTGGTCCAGGTCGGTCAGTGGCACATCAACCATCGGCATCGGGCTGTTGGTGCCGGCATTGTTGACCAACAGATCGACCTCACGCTCCGCCAGTTGCGCACCGAAACCGGGGTCATTAACGTCGGCTTGCCAGGTCTGGATCGCCGGATAGTCATCCGCCAAACTGGTCAGGGCTGCCCCGTCGCGCGCAACGGCTGTGACACTGGCCCCAGCCTGGGCCAAGGCAATGCAAATCGCACGACCAAGGCCTTTGCTGCCGCCGGTAACCACGGCCTGCTGGCCCGACAGTCCTTGCGCCCAAATCGGCATTTGTTGCTGCGTCATGCTATCCTCTTTGCATTCGAAGTCATTTCCGATAGCCTAGCCGCCATCACGCTCGATTCAAAGCACCCAAGGAGATTCTATGGCCCGCTATCTGAAAACCGGCATCACTGAAGGTGCCGCGGCCGAGGCCGACGCGCAGGTTCGCAGCACCGTTGAAGAGATCATTGCCGATATCAAGCGCCGCGGCGATGATGCCGTGCGTGATTGGTCGCGCAAATTTGACAATTGGGCTCCGGCTGATTTCCGGTTGTCGCAGGAAGATATCGATGCGGCTTACGCTGCGCTTGAACCGCAAACCATCGAAGACATCCGGTTTGCCCAGGCGCAGGTGCGCGGCTTTGCCCAGATTCAGCGCGATGCGTTGAAAGACGTTGAAATTGAAACTCTCCCCGGCGTCATCCTGGGGCACAAGAATTTGCCGGTAAACAGCGTCGGTTGTTATGTCCCGGGCGGCAAATATCCGCTGGTTGCATCTGCGCACATGAGCGTTGTAACCGCCAAAGTTGCGGGCGTGCAGCGCGTAATCTCGGTCGCGCCGCCGTTTGAAGGGCGGCCCAATCCAGCAATCGTAGTGGCGATGCACATGGCCGGCGCGGATGAAATTCTGTGCCTTGGCGGGGTACAGGCGGTGGCCGCGATGGCGCTGGGCACGCAAAGCATTGCCGCCGTCGATATGATTGTCGGCCCCGGCAACGCCTATGTCGCCGAAGCCAAGCGACAATTGTTTGGCCGGATCGGAATCGACTTGCTGGCTGGTCCGACCGAGACTTTGGTGATTGCCGATGATACCGTTGATGGCGAGTTGTGCGCGGTGGACTTGCTCGGTCAGGCCGAACATGGGCCCAATTCTCCGGCGATTTTGCTGACCAATTCGGAACAGCTGGCGCGCGCCACCATGGTTGAAATCGAACGCCAGCTAACCATCCTGCCAACCGCGCCGATCGCAGCGAAAGCGTGGGCTGATTATGGGCAAGTGATCGTGGCCGACAGTTACGAAGAAATGGTCCAGATTGCCGACGAGATTGCGTCCGAACATGTTCAGGTGATGACCAAAGACCCGGACTATTTTCTGCATAACATGACCAATTACGGCGCGCTGTTTTTGGGCCACCGCACAAATGTCAGCTACGGCGATAAAGTCATCGGCACCAACCATACCCTGCCAACCCGAAAAAATGCGCGGTTTACCGGCGGGTTATGGGTGGGCAAATTCATCAAGACCTGTACGTACCAGCGGGTGTTGACCGACGAGGCAAGCGTGATGATTGGGGAATATTGCTCGCGGCTGTGCGCCATCGAAGGCTTTGCCGGACACAAAGAGCAAGCTGATATAAGGGTGCGCCGATATGGCCGTAAAGCGACAGCCTGACGTGCGCAGCGGGCGCGCGACATCGTATGATGTCGCGCGTGCGGCCGGGGTATCGCAATCCGCGGTTTCGCGCTGTTTCAAGCAAGGCGCATCGGTCGCGCCGCGCACGCGCGAAAAAATCTTGGCTGCGGCGCGGGCGCTCAGCTATTATCCCAACGCCATTGCCCAAGGCCTGATCACGCGTCGCTCCAATCTTGTCGCCATCATCATTTCGAACCTGACGAACCTCTATTATCCGGAAGTCTTGGCCGAACTGACGCAGCGGCTGTCTGCGCAAGGCATCCGTGTCTTGCTGTTCTCGCTTGCCGCAGAATCGGATGTTGATGAGGTGCTGGACCAGGTCTGGCGCTACCGGGTGGACGGCGCGATCGTGGCGGCGCGACTGAATCCCGAACAACTGGCAGCCTTTGCTGATCGCGGCGTGCCAATAGTTCTTTACAACCGCATTGGCGAGGGCGTGCCCGTGGCCAGCGTGTGCTGTGATTCGATCAGCGGCGAACATGCCTTGGTTGAAGCTTTGGTCGAGGGCGAACATCACGTCTTTGGCATCATCGCTGGTCCCGCCGATAGCTATGTCGGCGAAGAACGGGTGGAAGCAGCCCGGCGGCGGCTGGAACAATTGGGCCGTGACTGCAAGATTGTGCGCGGCAATTTCGATTATGCCAGCGGCGACGCAGCGCTCAAAGACCTGATGCGGATGACCGACCGCAAGCTCGATGCGCTGATCTGCGCCAATGATTTGATGGCTATCGGCGCAATTGATAGCGCACGGATCAATTTTGGGATTGCAGTGCCGCAGGCTTTGTCTGTGGTGGGCTTTGACGGCGTCGGCCCGGCCACCTGGCTGGCCTATCAGGTGACCACGATCCGCCAGCCGGTGCGGCGGATGACCGAAGCAGCAGTGGCCATGTTACTGGAACGGATCGAACGGCCTGATCTCTCACCCGAGCAACGCTTGTTCGCAGGTGAATTGTTGCCCGGCAGCTCCGCCCGATTGGGATAATGGCGCTGACGCCGATCCTGCTTCCCGGCAACATGTGCGACGCGCGGCTGTGGCGCGGCGGTGACGATGTGATCGGGCGAATGCTGCAAGGTTGCGGTTTGCTGCCTGCGCATCACGCCGATCTGACGCTGGATGGCAGCATTGCGGCCATGGCCCAGCGCGCCCTGGTGGCAACGCAAGGACCGGTGCTGCCGATTGGGTTCTCGATGGGTGCAATCGTCGCGGTCGAGATGGCGGTGCAGGCACCCGGCCGGATCGCCGGGCTGGTGCTGGCCGGTTACAACGCCACTGCCGACTTGCCCGCGCGCGCCGCGCACCGGCCCCTGCAACAAGCCGAAGTGCGCCTTGGCGGGCTGGAGCGAGTGCTGGTCGAAGAATTGAAGCCCAACTATCTTGGCCAGCATCACCGCAACAACGCTGCGCTGCTCGGCATACTCCGCGCCATGGGGCTGGGCTTGGGTGCGGATGTGTTTCTGCGCCAAAGCGAGGCCTTGCGGCTGCGGCAAGACCCCCGCGCGAGTTTAGCAGCGTTGGCTGTTCCGGTGCTCTATCTGTGCGGACACGAAGACAAGCTGTGTCCGCCTGACTGGCACCACACCTGGGCCGACCTGACCGGCTGTGCCCATTTGGACGTGATTGCGGCAGCGGGCCATATGCTTCCGCTTGAAGCGCCCGACGCTTTTGCCGCATCGATCCAGCGCTGGCTGACATTTAACAAGGGGAAGTTTTCTGATGGCTAACCGGATAATGACCACGCATGTCGGGTCTCTGCCGCGATCTTCAGCGGTTACCGACTTGGTGTTTGCGCAGGAACGCGGTGCGGTGATCGATCCTACGCAATTCGCCACCGTCATCGGCGCGGCAGTGGACGATGCCGTAGCGCGGCAAGTCGCAAGCGGGGTTGATCTGGTCTCGGACGGCGAAATGTCCAAGATCAGCTATGCCACTTATATCAAGGACCGGATCACTGGCTTTGACGGCGATAGCGCGCGGACGCCGCCCAAAGACCTGGAGATGTTTCCAAACTTCATGAACCGGCAGGATAAGGGCGGCGGCACGCCGACTTATCGCCGCCCCAAATGCGTCGGGCCGATTGCGGTCAAATCGATGGCTCCGCTGGAGGAGGACGTGGCGGCCATGACAGCCGCTATGGCGAAGCACACGCCAGTTGGCGGGTTCATGAACAGCGCCTCCCCCGGCGTGATCGCGCTATTTCAGCCAAACGAGTTTTACCCCACGCAAGACGCCTATCTGGAGGCGCTGGCAGAGGCGATGCGCCCGGAATATGAGGCGATTGTCGCAGCGGGGCTGGATCTGCAACTTGACAGTCCTGACCTCGGGCTCGGTCGCCACATGATGTATAAGGACCGCAGCGACGCCGAATATCTCACGCTAATCGGCGGCCATGTTGAGGCGCTGAACCACGCGCTGCGCAATGTGCCCGCCGAGCGGGTGCGGATGCACGTCTGTTGGGGCAATTATGAAGGCCCGCATTGCTGCGATGTTGAACTCGGCGTGATCCTGCCGACGCTGATGGCGGCCAAGCCTGACGCTTTGTTGTTCGAAACGAGTAACCCGCGGCATCAGGCGGACTGGAACTATTTCGTCGAGATGGCCGAGATCATTCCCGAGGAGAAAATCCTGATCCCCGGCGTGATCGACAGCACCACCAACTTCATCGAACACCCCCGTGTGGTCGCTGAACGGATTGAGCGATACGCGAACATCATTGGGCGCGAGCGGGTGATTGCGGGGACGGACTGCGGCTTTTCCACCTTCGCCGGGTTCGGCGTGGTCGATCCCGATATCGTCTGGGCCAAGCTCAAGACGCTGGCCGACGGCGCAGAGCTGGCGAGTGCGAAGCTATGGTAAGCTTTCGCGACCGCCTCCACGCCGGCGAGCTGCTCGCAGGCACATGGGTCAAGACCCCGCATCCGCATGTGGTCGAGGTGCTGAGCCTCACCAGCCTCGATTGCCTTGTGCTCGACGCCGAACACGCGCCGTTTGACCGGGGGAGCCTGGACGCTTGCATCATGGCCGCGCGCGCGGGCGGAAAACTCGTCCTCGTCCGCCCAGCGTCGGCGGCGCACGAGCAAATCCTGAACGCGCTCGACTGCGGCGCAGATGGCGTCATCCTTCCCCATATCCGCACCGCCGCCGAAGCCGCAGATGCCGTCAAAGCCTGCACCTACACCAGCGGTGGGCGCGGCTATGCGGGCAGCTCCCGCGCGGCCGGCTACACCACCAAAGGCATGGCCGCCCACCGCGCGGCCGCCAAAAACGTCATCGTGATCGCCCAGATCGAGGACGTTGCAGGCGTGGACAACATCGACACCATCGCCGCCGTGGAGGGCATCGACGCGCTGTTCATCGGCCGCGC
>JANORN010000008.1:0-4990 GCA_031415355.1 Novosphingobium sp.
CTGCGATTTGTCAGTGCGTTACGGCTTGGGAATTCCGGCGAAATTGTGCTGCGTCCCGGCCGTTCTCGACGGTGCCTTGCTCGTTTCCATCACGCCGATGGGTCGTGTCGCGCCGCCGTGAGTTTCTCGCCCTCGGACGGACCCCAGGTGCCGGGTTCGTACTCATACACGGGCTCCACCAACCCCAAGACGGGTTGAAAAACTGCCCACGCCGAAACTGGATGAACTTAAACAAAATTTGGTTGAGTTGATTGATGCGCACGTAAATCACTCTAATCCCGAATTATATTATCCGTGGTCGCTCATTCGCACTCACCTTGACGCATGCCACATGTACCTCGGTTCACGAGAAATTCTCATCCGCCCACTAATTCCGCCAACAATGTCACATGCCTCCTTCACAGGAGCGCAGCAGCGAATCTATATGTCGGCGACGCTCGGTGCTGGTGGTGACCTTGAGCGGTTGATGGGTCGAACAAATATCGACCGCCTGCCTGCGCCGGAAGGTTTTCAAAGTTCCGGTGTAGGGCGGCGTTTCTTCATTTTTCCAAGTCTGTCACTGACGGGCGATGAAACCGAAGCGTTGCGCAACGATATGCAAAAGCGAGCGGGTCGGTCGGTCGGTCGTACTCACTCCGTCTACTGCAAGTGCCAATACACATGCGGTAAACGTAGCCTCAAATCTCCCCAGCTTTCAAATTTTCGACAAAGACGACATTGAAGCTGACAAAGCCCCGTTCGTTCAGAGTGCCAGCGCCGTAGCCATTTTGGCAAACCGGTATGATGGCATCGACTTTCCCGGCGATGAATGCCGGTTACTGTGCCTCGATGGGTTGCCAAGGGCAATGAACTCACAAGAGCGGTTCATCATGTCTAAAATGGGGGCGGCATCATTGTACAATGAACGCATCCAAACTCGCGTGCTGCAAGCGGCTGGTCGATGCACACGAGCCTTGCAGGATCGCTCGGCGGTTTTTGTCACCGGCACTGAACTTGTAGACTTTCTGGCTGACAGCAGGAAGTGGACGTATTTCCATCCAGAGCTTCAAGCGGAGCTATCATTTGGCGTGAATCAGTCAACAAATGTCACCGCGACTGACATCGTCGATAACTTTGAAATGTTTTTGCAAAACAATGCTGGTTGGGCGGCCGCAGATCAACAGATACGTATTGGAAGTTCGCAGTTTAGTCAGTCTGCATTTCCTGCCATGGACGAGCTGGCATCCGTGGTCAGGCACGAAGTCGGATTTCAAAACGCGCTTTGGAATCATGATTATGCAGTCGCTTTGACGGAAGCGCGAACTATTCTGGGTCACCTGAAGCACCCTGATTTACGAGGGTATCGCGCTTTGTGGCACTATCTTGCCGGCGCGGCGGCTCTTAGAATGTCCACCGCAGCAGGTGATACTCAAGCACTAGCTGCGCAAGAGCAATTTGGAAGGGCTAAGAATGCGGCTCCAGCCGTGTCTTGGTTGAATAATCTCTCACGAGCATTGGGATTACCAGAAACAGCTGAAGACATCCAAATAAGTGCCGAAAGCCTGCACCAGGTTGAGTTGCTGGAGAAACAGTTCCTCGGAATGGGAACGGTCAACAACAGCAAGTTTGAGAAGAAAGTGGCAGAAATAATGACTGGCTTAGGCCAGTCGAACACTTTCGAGTCAGCTCACGTTGAGCTTGGCACTCTACTTGGCTTTGCGGCCAGCAATAATAACGGCGACGCAGCCCCGGACCCTTGGTGGCTTGGTGAGAAGCTCGGTGTAGTGTTCGAAGACCACGCGGACGGACAGGACACGACCATTTTTGGAGCGACCAAGGCACGGCAAGCGGCAAGTCATCCGAAATGGATTAAAGCGAATGTTCCCGGCACTGCAGCGATGGAAATTTTGCCCATTCTGATAACGCCTTGCGTGCAGGCAAAAAAGGGCGCTGCTCCTCAGTTAGACGCCGTGCGCTACTGGCTGCTTGCTGATTTTGTGGCTTGGGCGAACAAGGCGATTCCAGTCCTTCGTAATCTCAAAGGCACATTTCCCGGAGAGGGAGATTTGGCGTGGAGAGCAGAGGCACAGCAGTGGCTGGAAGCCGAAGGGCTTACACTGGAGGCTTTGGTTAAAGCCTTGCCTATGGCGACCGACGTGATGAAGGTCGTGGACTGATCGAGGGATGACCGCCGCTGCGTAAGCACATGGTCGAGAAGCAGAGGGGATATCTGCGCCAACTGCCCGCGCCGCTGGCCGCGATCAATCTGCAATACGGCCTGACTTCGCACCGGGCCGAACAGATCAAGACGCTGGAGACGGACAACGGCAGGGTGGAGCTGCGCGCCGTGACCGGTCCCGACTATGGCCGCATCTACGATCACGAACTCGTCGAAGCAGTGCAAAAAATCGCCGGCAACGGCACAGGCGACACCCGCTGGAAAGTGCCTGGCGTGCTCGACTGGGCGTGGCGCACCCGAGCAATGGTCAGGTCTACAAGCGGCTGAACCTGGCGGGCGCATTGCATCACTTGCGGTTCGTGGAACAGCAGTACCGCTGCCCGGTGGTCAATAACCCTACTGTCGTCACCCCGCAGGTGTTGACCAAAGACTAGGGACAGCAAAAAACCACTGTCCTACAACCCATATGGTTCGCTAAGCCCCCTTGCTTCACCATAAGGAGGCAGTGCGATGAACAGTGCGATGAATCAGGACTGGTTGCGGAGCAAGGCGCATGGCGGGGTTTGCGGGGCCGGGGACGATCCCGACTATGAGCCCGATCTGGCGGAAGTCCGCAATGATTTCCGCTGGACCCCGGCCTGCCAGCGGGCGTTTCTGGAAGAGCTGGCCTGCACCGGCAGCGTCACCCGCGCGACCAGGCAGGTCAGCAAATCGGCGCGTTCGGCCTACGCGTTGCGGTTCCGGCGCGCCGGGGCCGCGTTCCGGCTGGGCTGGGATGCGGCAATCCTGATCGCGCGCGCGACGCTGAGCGATCTGCTGATGGACCGCGCGGTCAATGGCTATGAAGAAGTCAGCACCCGGCAGGATGACGGCACCGTGCTACGCGGCAAATACGACAACCGGCTGGGGCAAGGGCTGCTGAACCGGCTGGACCGGCTGGCCGAAGGGCAGGCACTGCGCGGCAGCGCGCAGGCGCAGGTCCAGCTGGTGGTGCAGGATTTCGAATGCTTCCTGGACCTGATCGAACGCGGCGGCACCGGCGCGGACAGCGCACTGTTCCTCAGCGCGCGCGACGATGGCGCAGAGGCCGAAGCGCAGGCTGCGGATGAAGCAGCGATTCAGTGTGAACTTGACCGGATTTCCGCGGCTGAGGCAGCTGCGGACGATGGCGCAGAGGAGCCCGATCTGCTCGACTTGCCGCCCGACGAAGCGGCCACGCAGCTGTCGGTCTGGTTCGATGACGCGGAGCAATGCTGGAAAACCGATTTCCCGCCAGCAGACGCCGAAGCCGCCGCGCAAGTGGAGGAATCCGGCGAATTTGGCGATTCGGACTATGCCCGCACGCTGACTTCGACAGAAGCTGCCGCGCAGGACGCCGCTGTCGCCGCCGAACTGGCCCCGTTGCGCACCGCCGCGCTGACCGCGCGCGCGGCGTGGTTCGATTGGCAGGAAGCGGCTTAAAACACCTGTTTAGCCGCGCGCCAGCCGCACCAGTGTCTCGTCCAGCGCTTGCAGGAACCGCGAACGGTCAGCTTTGGCGAAGGGCGCGGGGCCGCCGGTGATCCCGTCTGCACCCGCGCGCAGATCGGCCATGATTGCCCGGGTGGCAATCGCGCTGCCGATGCTGGCGGTGGTAAAAGGCTTGCCGGTATGTGCCAGGACCGTGGCCCCGGCCTTCAGGCAGCGGTCCGCCAGCAGGATATCGCCGGTGATCACCACCGCGCGGGCATTGGCGCGTTCGGCGATCCAGTCATCCGCCGCGTCGAAGGCGTCCGACACTACCACCCGCGTCAGCAGCGGATGATCGGGCACGCGCAGCCGCATGTTGCTGACCACGCTGACCGGGGCCTGGTGGCGGAAGGCGACCTTGTAGACTTCGTCCTTCACCGGGCAGGCATCGGCATCGATCAGGATTTGAAGGAAGGCCGCCAAATCAGTGGATTACCGCTTCATGTGTTCCAGCCCGGCGATCCCGCCCGGCTTCTGGCTGGGCTGCGAGGCGTTCGGCTTGGGCGGCTTTTCGGCCTTGGGCTTGCGCACTTCGCGGCTCGATTTCTTCTGGCTTTTGGCCATGGCAGGTCTCCGGCGGGCGGGTGCCCGGCCCCGGGCCTAGGCGCTTGCGGATGCGAAAGCGAGCGCGGCTTACCAGCCCCAGGCCGCGGGCGGTGCAGGAACCGAGCGGGTCAGGTCAAATTCGACGCGGAAGTGGCGGGCGTTGTCCCCGGTGCGGCGCAGCTCGTAGACAAAGCGGCCTGCATCCACTTCAATCGCCCAGACATTGGTGACCGAACGGGGCAGGCCATTGGCGCGGAAATTGGCGATGGATTCGGCGTCGACCGGAAACTCTTGCCGCGCGGCGGTGCCGGTACTGGCGGTATCGCCGCCATACAGTGTGACCGGATCGGCGCTGCCGCCTTTATGCCGGTGGTCATGCTTCAGCCGCAAGCCGCTGCCGCTGGTAGTGCGGGTGATGATCCAGGTGCGCGAGCGGTCCCACGCGGCTTCGCCGGCGCTCTCTGGCCCGGTGCGGACGTGGAACGGGATGCGGATTTCAGCGGGGCTGCAATGCTGCACATGCATCACCAGCGGCTTGCCCGCCATGTCGGCATCGGCGGCTTCGCTGGTCACCAGCGTTCCGGCAAAGGCCTGGCCGCAGCGCGCGGTCAACCGGGCGAACAGCGCGTCCTGCGGACTGGCTGGGCCGGGTGTTAGGGGACAGTATCTTTGAGAGTCCGGGGAAAGGCGGAGAGACCGCGTCTTCCGTGGGGTAGAGGCCCAGAAAATTGGGCTTTTTGAGAGTTTCGGCTATTGGCGATGTTCAAAATGAATGCC
>JANORN010000009.1:0-12243 GCA_031415355.1 Novosphingobium sp.
GGCACCGGCGAGCCGGACGGCGCGGAAGTGCTGACCGCCGTGTCCGAATGGCTGGCGAGCGAGATCAAGCCGTTGGTGTCCGGGCGCGGCAAGTTTAATCTCGCGGTCGCGCGCAATGCGCTGGGCATCGTCGCGCGCGAAATCGCGCAGCGCCCGCTCGCCACCGACGCCGCTCTATCCGCTGAGCTGCTCGCCGGCACGGCGGACCTCAGCACGCCCGGCCTCCTCGCCCGGCTGCGCCGCATGGCGCTGGCCAAGCTTACCGCCGACATGCCGAAATATCCCGCGCTCGCGGCGGCGCGCGCCAACTGGGAAAGACCCTGACATGGACTTTGCAATTCCCGCCGAGCTGGAAGCCTACCTTGCCGAACTCGACGCGTTCATTGCCGCCGAGATCACGCCGCTGGAGCAGCAGGACGATAACATCCGCTTTTTCGATCACCGCCGCGAATATGCCCGGACCGATTTCGAGAATCAGGGCCTGCCGCGCCGTGAATGGGAACTGCTGCTGCGCGAAGCCTCGATGCGCGCCGATAAGGCCGGGCACTGGCGGTTCTCCGCGCCAAAGAAGTACGGCGGGCAGGACGGCTCCAACTTGTGGATGGCCGTCATCCGTGACCGGTTCGCGGCCAAAGGTCTGGGGCTGCACAACGACTTGCAAAACGAGCATTCGATCGTCGGCAACTTTCCGTTTGTGGCGATGTACGAACATTTCGGCACGTCCGAACAACAGGAGGAGTTCATCCTGGGCGGGTTTCGCCGCACCCGGCGCGTGGCCTTCGGCCTGACCGAACCCGATCACGGCTCTGACGCGACGCATATGGAAACCCGCGCGGTGCGCGAAACGCGCGATGGCGTGGCGGGCTGGCGGATCGACGGGCGCAAGATGTGGATCACCGGGATGCACGTTGCCACCCATTGTGCGGCGTTCTGCCGGACCAGCGGCAAGGATGGCGACGCCAAGGGGATCAGCTGTCTGCTCGTGCCAATCGACAACCCCGGCATGGTCGTCGATGAATATATGTGGACCTTCAACATGCCGACCGATCACCCGCGGATGCATTTTGAAAACTGCTGGGTGCCGGACAGCGCGATGCTCGGCCCGGTCGACGGAGGCCTCGCGATTGCGCAAAGCTTCGTCCACCAGAACCGCATCCGTCAGGCCGCCAGCTCGCTGGGCGCGGCGACCTATTGCGTGGAGGAATCGGTTAAATACGCGCGGGAGCGCAAGCCATTCGGGCAGGAATTGGCGCGCAATCAGGGGATCCAGTTCCCGCTGGTCGAGCTGGCCACCCAGTGCGAAATGCTGCGCACGCTGATTTACAAGACTGCGTGGGAGATGGACCAGCTGGAGCATAAGCAGATCGAGCACCAGCTGTCGGACAAGATCTCCATGTGCAATTACTACGCCAACCGCTTGGTCTGCGATGCGGCTGACCGCGCGATGCAGGTCCACGGCGGGATCGGCTATTCACGGCACAAGCCGTTTGAACACATCTATCGCCACCACCGCCGCTACCGCATCACCGAAGGCGCGGAAGAAATCCAGATGCGCAAGGTGGGGGCGTACCTGTTCGGCTATCTGGGGCCGCGGAAAGCGCTATTCGCGGGTTGAACCGGTGGGGCTGGCGTATCGGCCTTGAGCGGTTAAGCTGCGGCGCATCACTGGGAGAGAGCTGTCATGAAATCGTTCCGTTTGCTTGCCGCCGCCGCGCTGGTCGCGCTGACCGCCGCGCCGGCCCTTGCAGATCGGCTTGAATACCGCGTGCTGACACAAAGCCGTGATATCGGGCACTACATTGTTGATCGCACCGCCGCCGCGATCACGGTCGATTTCGATTACAAGCAAAATGGGCGTGGGCCGACAATCAAGGAGGCGCTGGCGCTGGATCAAGCCGGACTGCCGCTGGCCTGGACGATCAGCGGCAGGACTACCTTTGGCAATGCTGTAAGCGAGACCTTTCGTTGGTCGCCGCGCGGGGCACAATGGCGCGATTTGGCGGGGCCCGGGCGGATCACCGGTGCCGCCGCGCCACGCTATTACGCGGCGCAAAATGGCTCGCCGCTAGACGTCTCGCTGCTCGCCAAGGCGTTGCTCGGCGATCCTGACCGGATGATGGCCGTCGCGCCGGGCGGCACAGTCCGGCTAACCGAACGCGATCGGCGTAGCTTTTACGGGCCCGGCGGGCGGCTCGACGTGATCACTTACGAGCTCTCAGGCTTGTCGCTGAACCCTACTTACATCACGCTGGATCAGCAGGGCGAGCTGTTCGCCGTAGCCAGCGCCAGCTTTATCATCGCGCGCAAGGGCTATGAAGTTGTCGCCGATGTGCCGCTGCGCGCCTTGGCAGAAAAGCTCGCGTCCGACCGGTTTGCGCAATTGCAACGCGATCATGCCCGCCGCTATGCCGGGCCGGTGCGGCTGCGCAATGTGCGGGTGTTTGATCCCGCGAGCGGACAACGCAGCGCACCCAGTGATGTCGTTGTGATGGGAAACCGGATCGCTGGGATCTATCCGGCCGGCAGCACGGCCAGCAACGGCGAGACCGAGATTGACGGCGCGGGCGGCACGCTGGTGCCGGGCCTGTTCGAAATGCACGGTCACCTTAGTCAGGAAGATGCGTTGATGAACGTGCTCGCGGGCGTGACCAGCCTGCGCGACATGGGCAACGATGATGCCGTATTGGACGTGTTGATCGACCATATCGGCAAAGGCGAGGTCGCCGGGCCGCGGGTGGTTCGTTCCGGTTTTATCGAGGGCAAAAGCGCATTTAGCAGCCAGACCGGTACTTTGGTCAACAGCGAATCAGAAGCCCTCGCCGCCGTCCGCTGGTATGCGGCGCGCGGCTATCATCAAGCCAAGCTATACAATTCGATGAATCCCGAATGGTCACCGGCGGTTGTGGCCGAGGCGCACCGGCTGGGGTTGCGCGTGGCTGGGCATGTGCCGGCTTTTTCCAGCGCCGATGCAATGATCGCCGCCGGCTATGACGAGATAACGCATGTCAACCAAATGATGCTGGGCTGGGTGTTGAATCCGGGTGAGGATACCCGCACGCTGTTCCGCTTCACTGCGATGCGGCGGTTCCCTGCGTTGGACGTGGATGGGCCCAACGTCCGCGCGACGCTGGACGCGATGGTCCAGCGCGGGGTGGCGCACGAACCGACCATCGCGATTCACGAGCTGGGACTGACCGCGCTGGATGGCAAGCCCAATCCAGGCGCGCTGGATTATATCGATCACATGCCGCCCGCCGAACAGCGGGCATTGCGCCAGGCGTTGTTCGGGGCCGATACGCCGCAACAGCGCGCCGAATATGTTGCGGCCTATGCCAAGATCATCGAAACACTGAGCGCTATGCACCGGCGCGGGATCATGCTGATCCCCGGGACTGATCTGGGCGGCGGATTTACCTACCACCGCGAATTGGAATTGTTCGGCCAGCTGGGCATGACTCCGTCCGAGGTCCTGCGCCGGGCGACGCTGGATATGGCAAAGTATCTTGGCCAAGATCAGCAGCTCGGCTCAATCGAACGCGGCAAACTCGCCGATTTTTTCCTTGTACCGGGCGATCCCACGGTCGATCTCGGCGCGATCAAACGGATCGCCATGGTGGTGAAGGACGGCACGGTCTACTTCCCCGATGAAGTCTATCCTAAGCTGGGGATCAAACCGTTTGCCTTTGTCCCAAAGGTTTCCCCTGCTGCCCCGTGAACCGGATCAGCCCCACGCGCGCCAGATGCCGTAACCGCTCGTGGCGGTCAGCACGATGCCGACCAGGATCAGCATCGTCTTGGGGTTGAAGCGCTTGGCCGCCCAGGCCCCGATTGGCGCGGCGGCCACCCCGCCAATCAGCAAGCCCAACGTCGCACCCGCGACATCGACAACCCCCAGATGAAAAATGAACGCCGCGCTGATCGTCAGGGTCAGGAAAAACTCGACGGAATTGACTGTGCCGACAACCTTTCGCGGATCAGCGCCCTGGATCAACAGGTTAGAGGTTACCACTGGTCCCCAGCCGCCCCCGCCTGCGGCATCGAGGAACCCGCCGAGCAGCCCCAGCGGCGCGATATATTTGGCTTCCTTCTGTTGCGGGGGATAGAGCAGCCCGCGCCAGAGCAAATACAGCCCAATGCTGGAAAGGTAGAGCAGGACAAATGGCTTGACCACGTCGGCATCGAACGAGGTCAAGACATAGGCCCCGGCTGCGCCGCCGACCATCCCGGGGATCAGCAGCTTGAAAAACAGCCGCTTATCAATGTTGCCGTGCAGCAGATGGCTGATCCCGGAAGTGGCGGTGGTGAAGCATTCCACCACATGCACCCGCTGCGACGCCAGCGCTGGCGGCATCCCGAGCACCCCGACCAACAGGGTATTGGAGATTACCCCGAACGCCATGCCCAGCGCGCCATCGACCAGTTGCGCGGCAAATCCCACCCCGATGAACGGAAGCAGATAGGCGAGATCGATGCTGCCAAAATCCATGAGCGCGCTCCACCTGGTGGCTTGTCGATCAAATCAATAGAGTTACCCGCAGCCGACGCCACATAGTTTTTCAGACTTGGGGCGAAGTGAAACTAATTCGCGGCCAGGCGTCGGAGCGAAAGTACAGCGCAGCTCCAGTGCGACGGCCTTGACGCAAAAGTGCTGGCCTTGAGCGATTCAAAGCCAGCACTTTTGATTATTGCCTGTTCGTAAGCCTTGTCTCAGGGCTCCGTACGCATGGCGCGGCCTAGCTGGTGATCATGCTCTTGATCGACGATACCAGCACGCCCACCACAATCGGATGTCCGGACGACGACGTAGTGCTGGTGGTCATTTGGCCGGTGGCACTGAACGACGTATTCGCCTGCACGGTTGAGCTGCTGTCATGCTTTACATAGTACGGCCAGCAGCCATAATCATCATTGCTCTGGTTGTGCGCATAGGTCTGCTGCGCAGTGGAATAGCTCGCGTCCGAAGTGACTGTATGGGTGATCCCATCGACAATCACCAGCGCCGTTGCCACGAATTGGAACGAACCAGTGGGACCAAAGAAGGTGTCCCACATCGCCGGGTTGGTCCAGGTCGCGGCGGACGGATCTTCATAAGCAGCGGCCAATGCGGCACCGTAAAACCACGGCTGGAACGTATCGCCACCATCGGTCAATGTGCCGGTGGACAGCGGCTGGATCGGCACGGTCACGAACTTGCTGTAACCGGCGGTCACCCCGACATTGGAACTGGCAAAGGTCTGGGAAAAGTCGGTCGCTTCGGAACTGCTCGAATTGGTGTAAAAGTACGTGCCTCCGGCCGAATCTAGGCTGTTGCTCCAGGCCCCGGTGATGTCACTGCTGGCGGTTGCCGATGCCATTCCGAAGCCGCTGCTGGTGCTGCCCGCCAGCAAGCCGAGCATGCGCTTTTCCCCGTACACAAACGACACTTCCGCGCCGGCTGTCAGGTTAAGCTGCAGCAGTTGCTGGCCGATGTAGATCGGATTGTCGTAAATCGCGGCGAACAGCGCGGAACATTGCGCAGCGACGGACGGGTCCAGGTTGAGCGACGACCATTCATCGAAGTAAGCCATCTGCGCCTTGGTCATCGAACCCGGCATTGCGCTGAAGACCGTCGCCATATTGGTTGTGGCATAGGCTTTCCAGGCCGCCTTGTAGGCTGCCAAGTTGTCGCCCATGGCAACCTCGAACGCAGTATTGCCTGCGATTTTGACCGCGCTCATCACGGACTGATATTCGCCGGAGAAGGTCTTGATCGTTGACGGGGTATAGAACTGCGCAATCGAATCGGTGGGGACCTGGTCCATCATATCCCACAGGCCCTTTGAATTGCCGGGGACCACCAGCGTGCCCTGGGCCATCTGGAAATCAGAGGTCGCCAGATTAAGGCCGTGGGCCAAGGTGTTATACCATTGGGCGGTCACGGTATTCATGACATCATCGGAAACAGGCATGAGTAGTCCTTTCCGCGAGATTGGTTTCTCGCTGATAGTGAAGTTACAGTAATGTGAATCTTCAGGTCGCAATGCCGCGAACGAGTCGGGCAGCAGCACTTAACGCGGTAAGGACTTATCCGGAATACAATACTGCGCAGCACGGCATGTGTAGTTTGTCACAGTGTAATTTAATTGCTTATAATTGAGGGGCTTTGTCCAATTGGGCGGCCTACAATCAGCGTCATGTTCGGCGCACATTGCGGTGCCGCCCTAGCGCCACCCCCAAGCGCCACCTTTAGCCCAGATAATGCGCGGTCGTGCGCGCGGCGACGTCATCGGCGCTGACGCCCGGCGCAAGTTCGGTCAGCCGGAAGGGTGACGCGTGGTCGGGCCGGACGAACACGGCAAGGTCGGTGATGATCATGTCGACCACGTTCCGGCCGGTCAACGGCAGGGTGCAGGCGGGCACGAATTTCGCCCCGCCATCCTTGGCGCAATGTTCCATCACCACGATGATCTTTTTGACCCCGGCGACCAGATCCATTGCCCCACCCATGCCCTTGATCATCTTGCCGGGCACCATCCAGTTGGCGATGTCGCCGTTTTCGGCCACTTCCATCGCGCCCAGCACAGTCAGATCGATATGCCCGCCGCGGATCATTGCAAAGCTGGCGGCGCTGTCAAAATAGGCTGAATGCGGCAGTTCGCTGATCGTCTGCTTGCCCGCGTTGATCAGATCGGGATCGACCTCGTCGTCGTAGGGAAACGGCCCGATCCCCAGCATCCCGTTCTCACTTTGCAGCGTCACGGTGATGTCCTGCGGGACATGATTGGCGACCAGCGTGGGAATCCCGATCCCCAAATTGACGTAATAGCCGTCCTGCAATTCCTGTGCGGCGCGGGCGGCCATCTGATCGCGGGTCCAGCCGGCGGTGATTCCATCGTGCGTGGTCATGGCGCAGTCTTTCCTAGGGGTATCAGTTGATCGGATCGGGGATGAGAAACCAGCCGCGGCCGGTCAGCGGCTGCATCGCCCGCGCGGTTGGTCCATCAGGATCGCGCAGGTAGTCCAGCGCTTCTTCAAAATCGCCGGGGCGATCACCCGCGAGTGCGATAAAGCACCAGTCACGCGCGGAAGCCAGGCGGCGCTGCTGTACCGTTTCACCGGCCTTGCGGACCAGCAACAAGCGGTCGGTCCCGTCCAGATCGAGCCCGGTCGCGCGCAGGATTGCATAGACCTTGTCGGCACGGTCCACCGGCAGGGCGGAGGTCCAGAACACGCGCACCCCGGCACTGCGGATCGCCGCCAGTGCCTCGGCCAGGCCAGGCGCAGGCGCGGGCGGGTCGGCCAGATCGAGCTTGGCGGTGCCCGGATCAAGGTTGATCGCCACCGCCAGCGGCTGCGCGGCGCAGGCCAGCCGCCGTGGCCCCGCAATCAAGGTTTCGGCATCGATCAGCACCGACTGGCGCGGCGGGCCAAAGCTGGGCGGCGCGGTTCCGGCGGCGCTAACGAACGCGGCGAACGCGGCGATGCCGCTGGCTGGCGGCGCGCCAACAGGCGGCGCTGGAACCGCCGCCGGCGCGGCTGCGGCGGCAACCGCCGGGGCAGGCTCCGCAGTGGCGGGAAGCTCGGTGGCCAGAGTGTCAGCCGGTGCTGGCAGCGTTTCGGGGGCCGCCTCGGCAGGCAAGGTCACCATCGGCGGAAGCGGGACCGACGTCGCTGTCGGCGCTGGCATCGAAGCAGGCCCGGCCAATTCCTTCCGCGCGAGCAAGCCGCCCGCCAATACCGGAATCGCTGCCGCGACGCAGCCGCTAGTCAGGGCCAGCACGGGCAAGAGCAACAGCAGCTTGCGCATTAGCGATGGACGGAATGGGACAGAAATCGCCATGCTCCCCAAGTGCCTAGGGAAAAACACAGGCCCATCGCAAAGCAGGCAAACGACGACCAGAAAATGAAGGCAACAGTATTGTTTTCCGGTGCCCACAGCGCTGGGACAAAGGCCATAGCGCTGCGTGCAAGCAGCACCGTGGAGATGGCAATCAGTGCGGTGCGACGCAGCGGCAGCCGCCGGACCAGGCCCGCCGCGCTGAATGCATAGGCGGCCCAGACAGCCAAAATCGCCGCGATCACTGCCGTCATGATCGCGGGAACGGCTGAGCCGCGTTCGGCAGCGCGCGCCAGTTCCTCACCCGCGCCGAAGAACCGGTACCAGTCGGGTCCGCCGATGATGCAGGCGACATGGAGCAGGCTGGCGGCAATGCTCATCCAGCCGGCGGCTAACAGCAGCGGGCGGGCCAGGCTCATGCTTCCACGCGCTCGCGCACCGTGCGAAATTCAATCTGCTTGTCATAGGGCGCGCCAACGATCAGCCGTTGCATGTTAATGCAATAACCGTTCATCAACTTCTTGGAAGCGCGAGTGGTCATTCGATCACAAGACTGAAACATATAGGGGTTGATCCTCAAATCGTTGCCGGTAGTAATCTGAATATGGCGATATTTTATCATCCAAAAATAGGCGAAATTCTACTTTGTGACTTTCGGGGCTATGAAGCACCTGAGATGGTAAAGCACAGACCTGTTGTAGTTGTAACCGAACGGCTCTTGGGACGAAGTTTCGAACTGTTGACGGTTGTGCCTTTGAGTACCCTTGAACCCCGATCCCCGTTTCTGTATCAGATCCAGATTGAACTCGATGCGCCGCTTTCGCCTAAGTTTTCCAGCACTTTGGTTTGGGCAAAGTGTGACATAGTGGCGGTGGTTGCCAAGCAACGGCTTGATCGGTTTCGAATACCGCGTGGTACAGACGGCAGAATCAGATGGCGTACCGGGCAACTTACCAAGGACCAAGTCCAGGCGATCAGGGTCGGTATCGCGCAGGGGCTGGGCTTTCCGCTTGACAAATCGGCCCCAAATGGCTAAATAATTAATCGTTCCCGCTCTGCTTTTGCATCGGGCTAGAAAGACTGGCTGGCTCGTCCAGACAGCAAAGTCCCCCGAGTCCGGCAACGGATGAGGGGGATTTTCATATTGGTTCGCCATCAAGCAAGCACCCGCTCACGCACCGTGCGAAATTCGATCTGCTTGTCATAGGGCGCGCCAACGATCAGCCGCTGCACATACACCCCCGGCAAGTGGATCGCATCGGGATCAAGGCTGCCCACGGGGACGATCTCTTCCACTTCGACCACGCAGACCTTGCCGCAGGTCGCGGCCGGCTGGTTGAAATTGCGCGCCGTCTTACGGAACACGACATTGCCGGTTTCGTCCGCTTGCCACGCCTTGACCAGCGCCAGATCAGCGAAGATGCCCCGCTCCAGGATGTAGTCCTCACCGCCGAAGGCCTTCACCTCCTTGCCCTCGGCCACCAGGGTGCCCACTCCAGTCTTGGTGTAGAACCCCGGAATCCCTGCACCGCCAGCACGCATCCGTTCGGCGAGCGTGCCTTGCGGGCTGAATTCTACCTCCAGTTCGCCCGACAAATACTGCCGCTCGAACTCCTTGTTTTCGCCGACATAGCTGGAGATCATCTTCTTCACCTGGCGTGTGCGCAGCAGCATGCCGATGCCCTGATTGTCGATCCCGGCATTGTTGCTGGCAAAGGTCAGGTCCTTGACCCCGCTGTCCCGCACGGCGGTCAGCAGCCGCTCGGGAATACCGCACAGGCCAAACCCGCCGCACGCGATCAGCAGGCCATCGTGCAGCAGGCCATCAAGCGCGGTTGCGGCATCCGGGTAGAGCTTGTTCATCTGTGGATTCCTTTGCCCAAGGCTTTAGCAGCTATGCCATGCCCGGCGCGAGGGCAATTGCAACCGGCGCGCTGCCGCTTGCGCGCCATGCAAGTGTGATCAGGCAGGGAGGTTAACGCCCAGCAGCGCGGAAAGATCAGCCAGCGCCTGCTCGCCGCTCACCACCTTGATTGCCTGCATCCCCAGCATCGCCGCCGGTTTGCAGTTGATCCCCAGGTCATCCAGATAGACGCAGTCCTTGGGCTCCAGCCCCAGCAGGTCACACATCAGCAGATAGATTCGCGGATCGGGCTTGCGCAGCCCGGCTTTCGAACTTTCGATCACTTGCTCGAACCGGGCGAAGATCTGTTCGTAGGCGTCGCTCTTCGTGCCGCTGCGCGCCATGCCTGCGCCGTGGCCGGTGGGCACATTGTTGGTAATGCAGGCCAGGCGATAGCCCTGCGCGCGCAAGGTATCGAGCGCCGCCACCAGCTCCGGACGAATCGCTCCCGCCAGCACCGCCAGCACATCGCGCCCCGGCAAGACGTGCCCCAGTGCCGCCGCCTCAGCCGCGAACAAGGCATCGAATTGTGCCGCGTCAATTTCGGCGCGTTCGAATCGCGCCCAGGCGTTGCTGTCGGGATTGGCGGAATTGATCTGGCGGACAAAATCGCGCGGCAGACCGCGTGTCGCTTCCAGCCGGTTGAACGCTTCGAACGGTGAACTGGTGATCACCCCGCCAAAATCAAAGATTACTGCCTGATATGGCTTGTTGCTCATCGCTCCGCTCCGCTGTTGCTGCTGATTCTGTTTCCGCTTCTGTGCGGAACCCGTGGCGGAACGGCCAGGCACGCGCAAGCACAGCTACTGCGTACGAATCGCTACGTTAGCGAGGCTGAGGGCGGTTGTTTCGCATAAACTCTACTTTTGTAGTTGTGATGCACTGCGACATTCTCGCGTGGCGACGACCGGCGTTAATCACCCTAATCGAGGCAGAAGGTCTGCAAATGTCCCCGGAATACCGACAATCTGAACCTGCCACAACGACTCTTGCAAACTTTGCAACTATAATTGCGCTTTTCGCACTTGCACAATAGGTGGCATTCCCGCACTTAGACGGTGCCTTTCAGGCATCCTCTCCCAAAAAAACTTTCATAGGCCCGGCTGGCAACAGCTGGGCCTTTTTTTGCCCCTGCCCGGGAGGGGGCCGGCAACGTCCGGGCCTTTTTTTGCCCTGAGACTGGCCCAATGTCTGACCCGTCTGCGGCCCGAATTGCAATCGCTGCAACGAGTTCCTAGCTTTGCGGTGCCCCGACTCAGCGGGACTAGACAGCAGGAACATCCCGCATGGCCGAAGCAGGCGACAAGATTGAACCAACCGGGGTGCGCCTGCAAGTGGCAGCGGCGCGGCAGGAGGAGAGCGGGCACGGGATCGCGCGGATGCCCAAGGCGGCGATGGCCAAGCTGGGGATCACCGAGGGCGACGTGGTGCAGATCACCGGCAAACGGCTGACCGCCGCGCGCGCGGTGCTGGCCTATGCCGAGGACGAAGGGCTCGACGTGATCCGGCTGGACGGGTTGCAGCGCGCCAATGCCGATGTCGGTTCGGGTGATCATGTGGAAGTCAGCAAGGCCGAATCGCGCCCCGCCAGCCGCGTGGTGTTCGCCCCGGCGCAGCGCGAAATGCGGCTGCAAGGGCCGGGCGAAGCGCTCAAGCGCAATTTCTTCAGCCGTCCGCTGGTGTCGGGCGATGTCGTCGCCACTGCCGGGCAGCAGCAGGTCCGCGACATGCCGCCGCAAGTGGCGCGGATGTTCAACGCCCCGGCCTTCGCGCTCACTCAGATTCGCCTGACGGTGGTTTCGACCGTGCCTAAGGGCATCGTCCACATCGACGAGAACACCGAGGTCGAGCTGCGCGAGGCGTTTGAAGAAGCGGCGACCGCGCGCGGCGAGGTCAATTATGATGACGTCGGCGGGATGGGTGATACCATCCGCCAACTGCGCGAAATGGTCGAACTGCCGCTGCGCTATCCCGAATTGTTCACCCGGCTGGGGGTCGATCCGCCCAAGGGCGTGCTGCTGCACGGCCCGCCGGGGACCGGCAAGACCCGGCTGGCCAAGGCGGTTGCAAGTGAGAGCGATGCCAGCTTTTTCACCATCAACGGCCCCGAAATCATGGGCAGCGCTTACGGCGAAAGCGAGAAGCGGCTGCGCGAGGTGTTTGAGGAAGCCGCCAAGGCCGCGCCGTCAATCGTGTTCATTGACGAGATTGATTCGATTGCCCCCAAACGCTCGGGCACGCCAGGCGAAGCCGAAAAACGGCTGGTCGCGCAGCTGCTGACGCTGATGGACGGGCTGCAGGCGCGCTCCAACCTGGTGGTGATCGCCGCCACCAACCGCCCCGATGCCATCGACGAGGCGCTGCGGCGTCCGGGCCGGTTTGACCGCGAAATCGTGATCGGCGTGCCCGATGAAGCCGGGCGGCGCGAGATTCTGGGGATTCATACGCGCGGGATGCCGCTGGGGCAGGGCGTCGATCTGGACGAACTGGCGCGGACCACCCACGGCTTTGTCGGTGCGGACCT
>JANORN010000010.1:0-7684 GCA_031415355.1 Novosphingobium sp.
GCGCCCAAGCGGTTCGCCACCGGCACGCGAACATTGTCAAAAAACACCTGATTGAGCTCGTGCTCGCCCGCCAGGCTGATGATTGGATCGACCTTCAGCCCCGGCGTCGCCATGTCGATCAGGACAAAGCTGATCCCGGCCTGCGGCTTGCCCTCGCTGGAAGTGCGGACCAGTGCGAACATCCAGTTGGCGTGATGCGCGTGGGTGGTCCAGATTTTGGAGCCATTGAGCACATAGTCTGCGCCGTCTCGCTCGGCCTTCAATTTCAGCGAGGCGAGGTCCGAGCCCGAGCCCGGCTCAGAAAAGCCCTGGCACCAGTAATGCTCGCCCGAGAGGATGCGGGGCAGGAAGAACGCCTGCTGCTCTGCCGAGCCATAATGCATCAGCGCCGGCGCGACCATTTTTAGCCCCTGCGGCAACAGGTTAGGCGTTCCGGCACGCGCGCATTCGGCGGCGAACACATACTTTTGCATGGGCGACCAGCCGGTTCCGCCAAATTCGACCGGCCAGTCAATCGCGCCCCAGCCCTTGGCGGTCAGGATCCGCTGCCAAGCCGTCGAATGCTCGGGATCGGCAAACACCGATGTCGCCCGTCGCCCGGCGCGCGCCAGTTCCGGCGGCAGCTCTGCGGTCAGGAAGGCGCGTACTTCCGCGCGGAAAGCGGCAAGGTTGTCGGGTTCGATCATCGGACCAAAGTGCCTTGCGGCGCGGCAGATAGCAAGCCAACGCGCAGGGTTAGCGCCCGATCACCGGGTCGGGACCGGCGCGTCCCCGGTGTAGTCATAAAACCCGCGTCCGGTTTTGCGGCCCAGCCAGCCCGCTTCGACATATTTGACCAATAAGGGCGCGGGACGGTACTTGCTGTCACCGGTGGTGTTGTAGAGTACCCGCACGATATCGAGGCAGGTGTCGAGTCCGACGAAATCGGCCAGTTCCAGCGGGCCCATCGGATGGTTCAGGCCGAGGCGGCAACCCTTGTCGATATCGGCGATATTGGCGGTGCCCTGACCCAGCACGAACACCGCTTCGTTGATCATCGGCAGCAGGATCCGGTTGACGACGAAGCCGGGCTCATCCTCCGCCAGCACCACTTGCTTGCCCAGGCTTTCGGCAAAGGCGCGGGTGCGCGCCACGGTGTCCTTGGCGGTGGCGAGGCCGGGGATCACTTCGATCAGGCCCATCACCGGCACCGGATTGAAGAAATGCAGGCCGATGAACCGCGCCGGATCGGGCGAGCTGGTCGCCATCCGGGTGATCGGGATCGAGCTGGTGTTCGAGGCGAGGATCGCGTCGGGGGACAGAACTTTGCCCACCGCTTCGAAGATCTTGCGCTTGATTTCCTCGCGCTCGGTCGCTGCTTCAATGATCAGGCCCGCCGCCGCCATCGGGGCGTAGTCGGCCACCGGGGTGATCCGGGCCAGCGCTGCACCGGCCTCGTCCGGGGTCAGCTTGCCGCGCCCGACCAGCTTGCCCAGCGCGCCATCGACTTTGGCCTTGCCGGCCTCGGCATGGGCGAGATCGAGATCGGCGAGCAGCACCGGCATGCCGAATTGCGCGATGGTCTGGGCAATCCCCGTGCCCATCTGGCCCGCGCCAATTACTCCGATCGTCAGCATCATTCCATCCTTCGCACTTGCAGCAATGGCGGCTGGTTAGCGGCGGAAAGGTCTAGGCGCTAGCGCCTTTGCGAATTAGTCGGCACCAGCCCGCTCCCCCACCCGGCCACCCAAGTCATTTTACAATATGGGTGGCCGGGTGGGGGAGCGGGCTGGTGCCGCACTGCTGGAAAAAGATGCGCTAGCGGTTCTTGCCGGGCACCCACAGGACATCGCCTGATCCTGCGGCATTGATCGCGCGGGCCAGCACGAACAGATAGTCCGACAAGCGGTTAAGGTACGCCAGCGCAGCGGGGTTGACCGGGTCGGCGGCGGCCAGCGCGGTCGCAGTGCGTTCGGCCCGGCGCACGGCGGCGCGGGCGATGTGGACGCGCGCGGCGGCTTCGCTACCGCCCGGCAGGATAAAGCTGGTCAGCGGCGGCAGCGCGGCGTTCAGCGCGTCGATGGCGCTTTCTAGCGCGGTGACCTGTGCGGGGATAATCCGCAGGATCATGTCCGATGGCGTGAAGTCATCACCCGGCGTGGCCAAATCCGCGCCCAGATCGAACAGATCGTTCTGGGCCCGGTGCAGCGCGGCGGCATGATCCCCAGCACAGTCAATCGCCGCATGACCGATCGCCGAATTGGCTTCATCGACCGCACCGATCGCTTCAAAGCGGGCGCCGTGTTTGGGCAGGCGCGAGCCGTCAACCAGCCCGCTGGTCCCGTCATCGCCGGTGCGGGTGTAGATTTTGTTGAGTTTGACCACAGGGGTTGCCTCGCGGCGGTTCTTATTTGGCGATGGCGAACAAGATCAGCACCACCCCGATGGCGAGCGCCTGATACTTGATCCGGGCGAACATCATTTTGTTCTGCAACATCTGATTCGGAGTCGCGCCGCCGGTCTCGGGCTGGTTCAAATCGTCGCGAGTGCTGTTCAGGAACGCGACGATCCCGCGCACGAGGCTGTAGATCACCATGCCCATCAGCACGGCCAGAACGGGAATAAGGATATACTTCATATTTCGCAGTCTAGGCCGGTCGAGAGCGAAATGCCAGCCGGGAACTCTGTGTGGCGCAAGGCCTTGACCAGTGCTGTACCATCTGCGCCCGACAGGCGTAAGTCCTTGAGTGAGGGAGAATTTCTGCGCTTGGCCAGCTTGCGCCCGGTGGCTTCGACCAGCAATGCGTGGTGAAGATAGCGGGGTGTACTTAGGTGCAGGAGCGCTTGCAGCAACCGGTGAACATGCGTCGCGGCGAACAAGTCGGTCCCGCGCGTTACCAGCGTAATCCCCTGCGCGGCGTCATCCAGCGTGGCAGCCAGGTGATAACTGGCGGGGGCGTCCTTGCGCAGCAGCACCACATCGCCGAACAGTTCGGGCCGGGCGCATTGCGAGCCAAAGCGATTATCGTGCCAATTCAGCGGTCCAGTCACTGCGGCGGCGCGCGTCGTGTCCAACCGCCAGCTTGCGCCTGCCGGGTCTAGGTCGCGGCCCCGACAGGTTCCAGGATACAGCGGCCCGTCCGGCCCGGTTTGCCGCGCCGCCGCCAGAATCTCCGCGCGGGTGCAGCGACAGGGATACAGCAAGCCTTGCGCTTTCAATGCGTCCGCCGCCGCTGCATAGCGCGCGGTTTGCGCCGATTGCTGGATCACGGGGCCGTCCCAGTCCAGCCCCAACCAGGCCAGATCGGCCAGGATTTCGGGCACCAGATCGGCGCGACTGCGGGTGCCATCAATGTCTTCGATCCGCAGCAGGAACGTGCCGCCTTGCCCCCGCGCGCAATCATGCGCGATCAGCGCGGCATAGGCATGGCCAAGGTGCAACAGACCCGTCGGACTGGGGGCAAAGCGGGTGATCGGGCGTGGCGGGTTAGTCACACAGTGCTTGTCCTGTGGATTGATCGTGCTGGCAAGGCTTGACCTTGCGACTTTGCGCATGGTTTGTTGCTGGCCATGATGCGTCACCAATTTGACATCCAGCCCGGCTACGGGAGGCCATGCTCAAAGCAGAGCTGATCGAGCGCGCGGCCCGGTTCCGCAGCGCGGAGGGTGATCCCTCCCGCAATCTGGCTGATTGTCCGGCGCTGGTGCTGAACGCCGATTACACCCCGCTCAGCTATTACCCGCTCAGCCTGTGGCCGTGGCAGACCGCGATCAAGGCGGTGTTTCTGGCCCGGGTGGATATTGTCGCCAGCTATGCCCGCGAAGTGCATTCGCCCAGCTGGACCATGCCGGTCCCGTCGGTCATCGCGCTGCGGCAATATGTGCGGCCCAGCGAATTTCCCGCTTTTACCCGCTTCAACCTGTTTCTGCGTGACCGGTTCTGTTGTCAGTATTGCGGCAGTCCGCACAACCTGACCTTCGATCACGTCACCCCCCGGCGACTCGGCGGGCGCACCAGTTGGGAAAATGTCGCAACGGCGTGCTCATCCTGCAATCTCAAGAAAGGCGGGCGCACGCCCAAGCAGGCGCAGATGCCGCTGCTGGTCCCGCCGATTCGCCCCACCAGCTGGCAATTGCAGGAACGCGGCAAACGCTTTCCGCCCAACCATCTGCACGAAACCTGGCGAGATTGGCTCTATTGGGATATCGAGCTGGAAGCCTGACCATCGCCGCCGGGCCGGCAACGCCGCCCTTGCCAGAGGCACAGTTGCGCGCGGCCTTGGTGTTGCGCCCGAACCAGCAATTGATCCGCTTCGCCAATCCAGTGCCGTGTTATTATGTTTCTGAGTTGCCAGCCGGAAAGGCGCCAGTGGGATCTATCAACCAGCGCTGGATCGGGACTTGCGCCTATGGCGTTCCCAATGGGTAAGGCAGCATAACGGGAACGGGCAACAGCCTTCCGGAGAACATGTGGTTTGGCGCCAGAAGCGCTTTATTAGTACCGGGATTATGGGCGGCCAGAGTGGGGCGCACCTATTTCCCAAGCCCGGCGTGGAGTTGATAACCCGCTGATATTACAATAAATATTCTGGAAGCAATTTCGAGGGTATAGAATATTCATGGAGCAGAGACGCAAAAAATATCACCATTAGTTATAACACGTCATATTTCAATTATAGAGATTTGGCTCGTAACATTGAAACGACCTTGGAAGTGGTTGAACTTCCCTGCTCAAAAAACGAACAGCGAATTATAGGGCTCAATTTGACGAGCGCTCGCGAAGTCAAACTGCGCGATGAGACCTTGAAAAAATGTGAAAAATGGAAGGCCAAGCCGAGAGAAACCTCCAATGGCTTCAACTTCAGCTATGTTGAGCCGAATTTTTACCTGCTGCGGATCGACATTCACGCCGAACATACCGGAACGGTGCCGAAAGTGGTGAAATTGTGCGATGGCAAGGATCCGAAAGATCCCTGCATTGCCTTGCTCGATCAGGCCATGGTACTGCTGGAACCGTTGATTGCCCAGACCAATCGGGAAATGAAAACTGCATTAATTCAGTTCAATGCCGACACTGCTGTACGCAGGCAGCGCATGGATGCTTTGATCGCAGCCTATCAGGCGGGCGAATCAAAACGGCTGACAGATCAGCAAGCGGCCATTGACCAGCAGGATAGTGCGGCATTCAACAGGATGGGCTTGGGCGAGCTGTACGCCCATGCCGACGAGTTGAACCGCAAGGGCGAATATGACCGCGCGCGCAAAGCCTTCCGCGCGCTGATCCGCCGCTTCCCGGACCATGCGCTGGCAACCGAAGCCGCCAAGCGGTTGTAGAGCGCTTCCAGATTTGATTGTATCAAAGCCTGCGCGCTCGAAATTTGTTTTGCCGTGATTGCCGAGTCGCCAAGAGATTCTAGCTGGCTCGAAATTACGCAAGTAACCCGAAGCCGCAATCAGGGCGCATTGATCGGAATTACGGCGATCCGCCCGACTGGCTGGGTTAGAGCTTCGGGCTGGCGGCGTGATCAGACCGTTGCTGCTGCGGTGTTCGGTTAGTTAACCGAGCCTTGGCGGCGCAGGTCGCGGGCTTTGGTCAAAATGATGTCTTCCAGCTTTTGCACGGTCGCGGCCTGCACCGGAGCATCGAGCCAGGCGCTGCCTTGGGCAACCTGACGGCTGGCGGCAACCCGCAGGGCATCGGCGCGCAGATCCTGATCAAGGATCGTGACCGTAACTTTGACGCGTTCACCCGGATTTTCCGGGCGTGAGAACCAGTCCGTCACGATCACGCCGCCGTTGCTGTCGGTCTGAAGCAGCGGCATGAACGAGAGTGTTTCCAGGCTCGCGCGCCAGAGATAGGAATTGACCCCGATCGTCGTGACCCGGCTCGCCGCCAAATCGGCCTTTGGCCGTTCGGTGCCGCCGCAAGCCGCCAATACCAGCGTTGCGGTTGCCAATACTGCGGCGCGGGCGGCAGAAGCGAGAAATGTGCTGCGGTTCATCGTGAATTCCAGATCCTGATTGCGGGCAGGTGCCGCTGGTGGCAGCCTCTATAGCTGAGGCGGCGCGAGCGGCAAGAGGCCAGACTGTGTCCGGGTCGGAATGGCCTTCCAGCGGCTTAATCTGGCGTGAATGCGCCGCGTTAAGCCGCAATTCAGCTCTGCGAACCCAGATTGGGGCTTGGCAAGCCACTGCAATGCGCAGACTATGGCTGCCTGCATAGTGCCGATGCAACCTGCTGAAGTTTCGAAAAGGGAACACCGCTCGATGTCTGCCAAGGCCAAGCCAGCGCAATCGGAACGGCGCGCAATCGCGGCGCCACTGCTGATTGGCGGCGCGGTGAGCCTGCTGGCATTGCCCAGCACTGTCCTCGCCTTTGCCAACCAGTTTGGCCCGGGCGAATCGAGTCTGGCGTCAGCATTAAGCACTGAATTCTTTATGCCGGTGCCAGTCGATCCGCGCCTGTCGCGCAGCATTTCCGTGCGCGCCTTGTCCAAGGGCAAAACATTTCAGTTCACGCCTGCCGGACAAGGAACTGGACGCGACCGTTCGGTGACTGTGGCGGTGCGCGTGGATGCGGATTCGGCGCGGTCGATCCGGGTTTCCGCGCGCTTGGTGGCCGCCGAAGTGCCTGAAACCGGCAATGCGCTGCGGATTGCACCGACTGCGTACAACCTTGGTTCCGCGCGCGGTTATCGCAGCTTTGCGCAAAGCTCTGGCACGGCGCTGGCCGCTGCGGCTGGGCAGGTGGAAATTCCTGATCTGGCCACCTTCCGGCCATCAGACGGTGCGCGCAGCACGCCCAGCCGGTTCAGCCCGCGGATCGCGCTGGATGAGCGCGCGCCCGCCGGCCGTTCACCGCGCACTTTTGATGGCGACGGGGAGCAGTCGGTCGACGTCGGCGGCAGCTATCGCTTGTCGCGCAACCTCAACGTCACCGCTGGGGTCCGGCTGCAAACCGAGCGTGACCGGCTGGTCCCGCTGACCGACGGCAAGCAGGACAGCCAGGCAGTTTACGTGGGTACGCAGTTCAAGTTCTGAGTCGTTTTCCGCCTTACGGCTGGTGCCGCAAGCTAATCGCGGAGGCGATTGTCGCACCCAATAAGCAAAGCTTTACGTATGCGGCAATCTTGCCGTGTCGTCTGGACCTGCTTAAGCATGCCGTAACGGCAAGACAACTTGGGAGCAGGATAGATGGCACGCGTTGCAGTGGTGACGGGCGGAACGCGCGGAATCGGGCAGGCAATCTGCGAACGGCTGAAACGTCAGGGGCATCTGGTGGTCGCGAGCTATGCCGGGAATGACGAAAAGGCGAAGGCCTTTACCCAAGCGACCGGGATCCCGGCTTACCGCTGGGATGTGGGCGATCACGAGGCCTGCATTCACCATTGCAACGATATCGCCGCCGAACACGGCCCGATCGACATCGTGATCAACAACGCCGGGGTCACCCGCGATGGCGTACTCCACAAAATGAGCTTCGATGACTGGAACGAAGTCATGCGGATCAACTTAGGCGGCTGTTTCAACATGGCCAAGGCCGCTTTCCCCGGGATGCGCGAGCGCGGCTGGGGCCGGATCGTCAATATCGGCTCGATCAACGGCCAAGCCGGGCAATATGGCCAGGTCAACTATGCCGCCGCCAAGTCGGGCATCCACGGCTTTACCAAGGCGCTGGCGCAGGAAGGCGCGAAATTCGGGATCA
>JANORN010000011.1:0-19832 GCA_031415355.1 Novosphingobium sp.
TGCGGGCGTGGAAATCCGCTGGAAATGCGTCGCCAGTTTGGCCAGCGATGAAGTTCCTGCGGAAGCCGTGTTCCAGTTCCCCGGCGGGCTCGCCGATCACCTGAAGGAACAGATCGCGGCGCGCGAATGCGTCACCGCGCAGTTCTTTTCCGGCACACAGGATTTCCCGGGTGACGAGCAAGGCCGGGTCGAATGGGCGGTCGCCTGGCCGCTGTGGTCCGACGGGGCCTATAGCTATTATTGCAATACCATCCCCACGCCTGACGGCGGCACCCACGAACAAGGCCTGCGCGCCGCGCTGACCAAGGCGGTGCGCGCCTTCGCCGATTTGGTCGGTACGAAAAAGGCCAAGGACATTGTGCCCGAAGACGTAATCACCGGCAGCGAGATCATGCTCTCGGTGTTTATCCGCGAGCCGCAGTTTCAAAGCCAGACCAAGGACCGCCTGACCAGCCCCGAGGCCGCGCGCATGGTCGAAAACGCAGTGCGCGATCACTTCGATCATTTCCTCAGCGACAATATGGAGCGCGGCAAGGCGCTGCTTGCCTATGTGCTGGAACGGATGGACGAACGCCTGGCGCGCAAGGCGGAGCGCGAAGTGAAGCGCAAGACCGCGACCAATTCACGCAAACTGCGCCTGCCCGGCAAACTGACCGATTGCACCGGCGAAGGCGATGCAGAAACAGAACTGTTCATCGTCGAAGGCGACAGCGCCGGGGGCAGCGCCAAACAGGCGCGCGACCGCAAGACGCAAGCGATTCTGCCAATCCGTGGTAAAATTCTCAACGTTGCCAGCGCCACGATGGACAAGATCCGTGCCAACAGCGAAATCGCGGACTTGGCGCTCGCACTCGGCTGTGGGATGCGCAAGGACTGCAACGCAGACAATCTGCGCTATGACCGTGTGATCATCATGACCGACGCCGATGTCGATGGGGCGCACATCGCCACACTGCTGATGACGTTCTTCTTCCAGGAAATGCCAGATATCGTCCGGCGCGGGCACCTTTATCTCGCCCAGCCGCCGCTGTACCGGCTGACTGCGGGCAAAGAAAGCGCCTATGCCCGCGACGACGCCCACCGCGCCGAGCTTGAGGCCGGGCAGTTCAAGGGCAAAAAGGTCGATGTCGGCCGGTTCAAGGGCCTGGGTGAAATGAACCCGGGCCAATTGCGCGAAACCACCATGGCCCCCGCCACCCGGGGCCTGCTACGCATCACCCTGCCCCCCGAATACGACGGCCGCGCGGCGGTGAAAGATTTGGTGGATAGGCTAATGGGCCGCGACCCCGCACAACGGTTTATGTTCATCCAGAATAGAGCGGGGGAGATCGATCCAGAGATGATTGATGCTTGAAGTATGCTTCGATGGCATATGATCATGATCAAACTGCACAAATTGCGGTTTCGATGGATGATTGGATCCGCAAATCAGAAGATTTGCAAAGTGAAATCCTCGCGCGTAATTTTTGGTGCGAGCGAGCGCGTGAGTATGCCGTCCATGGCTTCTCGCGGCGGATGTCATACCTTAGACACGCGATGGAGCGGATATTCGAATTATTGCCGCTAGACGCTGACAATCCCGACCGCCTTACGTTGAATGACACAACGCTTTTTTTGCACGCATTCGTTCTTAACATTCATGGCGCTTTGGACAATTTGGCTCATATGTGGGTCAAAGAGCGCGGCCTTACCAAAAGCAATGGAAATCCGTTTGCAGACAACGAAATTGGTCTGCTACGCCGCAATAAAGTGGTAAGAAATTCAATCCGCGAAGCCGAGATCAGCGATTTCACGGATTTCGACAAATGGCTGAATTATTTTCAGACTTACAGAGATTCTCTGGCTCATCGGATACCCCTGTATATCCCTCCTAAGCTGCTTAATAACAGCGCCGTGGAGGAGTTTCGCCGGATCGAGAAAGCGTTGTCACTTGCCATACAATGTAGGGATTTTGATGAGTGGGGCCGGCTGATGAAACAGCAAAACGCCCTAGGCCGTTTCGAGGCTTGGATGGTTCATTCGCTGGATGAAGGTGCCGTGCCGATGCGCTTTCATGCACAAATGATCTGCGACTTTGCGACTGTCGTGGATTGGGGCCAACGTTTAATCGCGAAGTTATGACAAACCAATATGCTTGAGGGACATGAGGATCATCGTGTGGACGATTTTTCGTTTTAAGTAACTTAACTCAACCCAGCCATCGCACCACGTCCTGCGACTGGTGCAGAATGCGCCTAATGACGATTGCATCCGCTTCAATATCGTAGAAAATTCGGTGGCTATGGTGTGACCAAGAGCGGATCGGTGGGCGGACTTGATGATGCACTGCGCCGATTTCAGGGTATTCGCAGAGTAACGCAAAAGTCTGGTCAAAGCGCGCAACATAGGCTTCGGCAGCGTCCCAGCCGAACTGCACACCGCCATATTCGAGCATACCGATCAAATCGGCATCGGCCTCCCGGCTCAGTTCAAGCCGCAGCACGCGGCTGCCGCTTGGCGCGCGTTTCCTCGATAATTTGGGACAAGCTGCGTTCACTAATTCCCGAGGCACGACCGCGTTCGATCTCAGCCTGGAACTTCGCGCTCATCGCTTGCTCGCGCTGATCCTGCCGGACCAAGTCGCGAAGGTAGTCGCTGGAGCTGGCATAGCTGCCCTCTGCCACGCGGGATTCGACCCAGGCTTTGAGCTGGTCGGGGATGGAGATGTTCATCTGTGCCATGCGCCGGATGGTATCTAATGCACGCTAGTTGTCAATAAGCGCGCAGAATGGCCCCAACCCCGGCACCGCAGAACGCTGCTCGGGGCGAAAGCTAACGCAACGGGTTATCAGGACCATGTTGTCCGCCGCTTGAATCCGCCGCTTTCAGCTCGTCATAGCTATAGCTCGGAATAGCGCTTGTCAAAGTCAACTGTTTCGATAGACATATAGCTCTACCGATTCGGTAGACTAAATGGGAGAGTTCATCATGCGCTTGATCTCGAATACCCTTATCACCCTTGCCGCCGCGCTCGCGCTTATGGCTTGCTCGCAAGAAAAATCCGAGGATGCCGCCGCTGCCGCCAGCGACGCGGCTGCGCCCGCGACCAGCGCAGGCGATGCGGCATCTACCCGTCAGGCTGGCCCCGACATTGGCGGGATCGTCGCTCCGGGCGTCGCCTTTACCTATGCTTATGCGTTCACCCTGCCCGCTGAAGCGATCTCCGGCGTGCAGCAGCAACATGCCGCTGCGTGCGAACGATTGGGTGCCGCGCGCTGCCGGGTCACTGGTATGCGCTACGATCAAAGCGAAGCAGGTCAGGTGCAAGCCGGTCTCGATTTTCTGCTCGCCCCCGATCTGGCTTATCGCTTTGGCAGCGAGGGCATCGCGGCAGTCGAACGCGCCGATGGCAAGCTTGAGAATGCCACAGTGGATGGTGAGAATGTCGGCGCTGCGATCACACTGTCGCAGCAGGACAGCGCCGTTGCCGCCGCTGAGATCGCCCGGCTGGAAGGTAGACTCAAGGCCAAAGGGCTAACCGCAGCCGAGCGGGTGGAACTGACCCGCCGGGTCGAAGGTCTGCGCGGCGAGCAGCAGGGCCAAGCCAGTGACCGGCGCAGCAAAGAGGCCGCGCTCGCCTCCACCCCGGTCCGGTTCTCCTACGCTACCCCTAGCTTGCTGAGCGGCGGCAATACCTTTGGCAAGGCCGCAGCGGCTTCCTGGGGTAGCCTTGAATCCGCCGTGGCCTTCGCCTTGCTGCTGGCCGGGGTTGCTCTGCCCTGGATCGGACTGATCGCGCTGCTGGTGTTTGGCTGGCGCTGGATCAAGCGCCGTGGCCCCGGCGCAAATCCGTCCCCCGTGGAGCCCACGCCCACTCCGTAGGCCCCCCCTCCCCCGCGCCGCTGCCCCTCCCCCGGCGCGGGGGAGATCTGCTTGCTTGCGCAGCCAAAGCTGGCACAAGCGAGGCTTGACCGGAGGACTTATGAACCGTGCCCTTGTCTGCCTGATGCTAGCGCTCGCCGTGCCGTTGATGCCTTCCGAAGCGGCTGCCCAAGTGCAGCAACCACCAGACGCTGCCGCGCGGGCGAGCGACATCATGGCGGTCTTGCGTGGCCAGCGTCCGGCAACCGAGGTGTTCTCGCCAGCGTTCCTGACCGCTGTGCCGGAAGCCCAGCTGACCGCGTTGATTCAGGGGATCGAGCGCGAGCATGGCAAGCTGGCGGGGGTTGCAGAGCTCAAACAGCTCGCCCCATTCACTGCGCAATTCCAGCTCCGGTTTGAACGCGCCAGCGCCGCGACGATCATCCAGCTGGAACCCGTCGCGCCCGGACGGGTGATTGGACTGCGGATCACCTCGGTAACGCCGCTGGGCGATAAACCGGCCAAGGTGCTCGCAGATTTTCAGGCGCTTGGGGCGGGCACCGGGTTTGGGCTGTACAAGCTGGAAGGCGCGGCGGTGCGTCCGATCCTGACGCACCGTCCGGCGGCGCAACTGGCGATCGGCTCCACGTTTAAACTGTGGGTGCTCGAAACGGTCGCGGCAGAAGTCGCGGCGAAGCGGCTGCGTTGGGATCAGGTGGTGCGGCTGGGGCTGCGCTCAGTCCCCAGCGGGATCACGCAGGATTGGCCAGTCGGTGCGGCGGTGACCGTGGAAACGCTCGCCACACTGATGATCTCGCGCAGTGACAATACCGCGACCGACGAATTGGTTCGGCTGGTCGGACGACCGCGGATTGCGGCGCGGGTGCGCGCATTGGGCCACGGCGAACCCGCGCGCATGCTGCCGCTGTTGACCACGCTTGAAGCCTTCACGCTCAAAGCTGATCCGAGCGGCATCGGGCGGGAATATGCGGCGGCGAGCGAGGCGGGTCAGGCCGCGCTGCTCGCCCGGATCGCGCCCCGGCTTGACGCGGCAAAGATTCTTGGCGGCTTACCAACCGATGACCGCCCGGCCGCGATCGAAACTATCGAATGGTTCGCCTCACCGCAGGACATTGCGGCGGTGCTGAACGCACTGCGCCAGCGTGCCGATCCGAAGGTGCTGGCAATCCTGGGGGTCAGCCCTGCCCTGCCGCCCGATCAACGCGCGCGGTTCGCCCGGATCGGCTACAAAGGCGGGTCAGAGCCCGGGGTAATCAACCTCAGCTATGTCTTGCAGAACACCGCCGGGCAGTGGTTCGTCGCCACCGGCAGCTGGAATGATCCCGCCGCGCCCGTCGATGAACGCCGGTTTGAACAAATGATGCTGCGGCTGGTCTCCCTGATCCCGTGACGTTTCGTTCACGCTTGCGCGGCGCGGCGCGCTCCCCTATCCGCTTAACCGAACGGTTAAGTTTACGGGAGCTCCCATGCAGCGGTTTGATGGTACCAGCAATTATGTCGCCACCGATGATCTGAAGGTCGCGGTCAACGCTGCGGTGCTGCTGCGCCGCCCCTTGCTGGTCAAGGGCGAGCCTGGCACCGGCAAGACCGTGCTGGCGCATGAAATCGCCAAGGCTGTCGGCGCGCCGCTGATCGAATGGAATATCAAGAGCACCACCAAGGCACAACAAGGGCTTTATGAATATGACGCCGTCGCCCGCCTGCGCGATGGCCAGCTGGGTGATGAACGCGTCAACGATATCAGCAACTACATCAAGCAAGGCAAGCTGTGGGAAGCGTTCACCTCGCCCCAGCTGCCAGTGCTGCTGATTGACGAGATCGACAAGGCCGACATCGAGTTTCCGAACGATTTGTTGCAAGAGCTCGACCGGATGAGCTTCGATGTCTACGAAACAAAGCAACGGATTGCCGCCACCGAACGCCCAATCGTGGTGATCACCTCGAACAACGAAAAGGAACTGCCCGACGCCTTCCTGCGCCGCTGCTTCTTCCACTACATCAAGTTCCCCGATCGCGAGACGATGCAGGCGATCATCGATGTCCACTTCCCCGACATCCAGAAGACCCTGGTCAACAAGGCGATGGAGATCTTCTACGAAGTCCGCGAAGTCCCCGGCCTGAAGAAGAAGCCCAGCACCAGCGAATTGCTCGACTGGCTCAAGCTGCTGCTCAACGAAGACATGCCGCTCGACGTCCTGCAAAACCGCGACCCCAGCAAGGCAATCCCCCCGCTCCACGGCGCACTGCTGAAGAACGAACAGGACGTGATGCTGTTCGAACGGCTGGCATTCATGGCGCGGCGGCAGAATTAGGCTGATACGAACTTAGAAAGTTGCCGCATGGAACTGGGAAGAGCCCTCGTATTTTTGCGCCGCGATGGAGCGCCGTTGCCACCGGGCTGCGCTGGCCATGTGGGCTGGGGTTTTCAAGACGGGGCAGGTATCTATCACTTTGGATCGACCGAGAACGATGGGGGCAAGCCACATGTGCCCGCTCTGGGCGATAACGGTGCATGGCACGATGCAGGTTCGCTAAAGGACACGCTTGCCGCGATGCGCAGCCGCAGATACGACGCCTACAAATTCGCGAATTTTCGTTCCGCAGATCCAGCAGCGGCGCTGGCCAAAATCGACGAAGTTGAGAGCAGTGGGTATTTGGCAATTGGCAACAATTGTCTGGACCATGCATACCGCGTGCTCAAAGCATATGGTCAACCGGATTTGCCCTGGCGTGTCAATCATCCCAGCCCAAACGATTGGTTTGCACTGTACAATGGCGAATTGCACAATTTGATGGAGCGCTAGGCCATGAACGAAATCGTTGAGCGTCGTCTGATGAACTTCCAGGAATTTGGGGTGCGGTTCGTCCACGTAGCATTGACGGCGGATCGGCTGAAAGGGCGCATGGCGTCCATGATTGGACCGATTCCAGAAATCTCGCAACCGGCAATGGGGCCACCGCCAGTCGGATTGGTCACTGTTAACGGAGCGATGACTTCAGTCGATGTGACCGATCTGACCCCAAATGATCTGCAACTTTCAGCAGCCTATGATGTGCGTTTGGGCATCCGATTGCATGTCCACCTCAACATGTTTGAAGTGACTGCGGACTGGGAGGGAACTTTTGCGATCCCAGTGCAAATGACCGTGCTCGCCTATACACCGCTCGAATTGGAACTGACTTACCGCCCCGTCGTTCCGGCGGATATCGGCACTGTGTTATCGGGCATGAACTGGCTCGCTGCGATTCCGGCTCTCAGCCAAATGGTACAGGACCAAATTGTGCTGAAGCTGGCGGAGCAGGTCAATCAGCAGATGGACGCGGCACTGCCAACTCGGCGGATCGACATAGCTAAGGCCCTTGCCGCACTCGACGTTCCAGAAGATCCGACGGTGAAGCCTGATCCAAATACTGCGATTGTCAAAAAACTCAGCCTCGACCGCGATCATCCAACGATGCTGCTGCCAGGTGAAAAGATCGAAGGTGATTTGCCACTGGAGCAGCGGGCATGGATGTCTATCAACATCGATCCAACAACGATCACGCATTTAACCATCGCTGCCAGGCTGGGCGAGGTTACAAATGTCGGGGCGCTGCTCTATTATAAAATGCTCGATCAGGATGGTATCGTGCTAGATTCTGGGTCCACCAGCACGGTTTATGATTCTCAAGATTTCGTTGCAATCAACACCAGATTTTATCACGCGCAGTACAAAGGCCTTGCGTTCATCGTGTTGCAAACCACGTCCACCCCGCTGCAAATTCGCGGAAAATTGAGTTATGTTCAGCGGCCCTGATTGCCAACCTGTTGCATGGTTTTGAAAATTTTACGTCTTGACCTGGGGCAAAACCAAAACGGCGGAGCAGCTTTCGCTGCCCCGCCGCCGGGTCGCACGTGAGACCTCTTGAATTAGTCGTGGATGCGCCAGCCACTGCTTTCACAGACGTTATAACGACGTTTGATGGTCGAAGTTCCGTCGCTGAACACGGCTTTAAAATCGAAATTGCAATAGCAGCTGCCGTCGTCGAAATTGACGGTGACCGATTGCCCCGGCTTAAGCACGCGGTTGCCCAGCACGTCTTCTTCCCAGTCATCGGCGCCCACGTTGGAGCCGTAGAGCTGGGTGAGCGAATAGGACGTATCATTGGTGATCCGGATGCGGCGATCCTTGCCGTCGTCACAGTCCGAACTTGCGGCGGTTGACGTGGCCAAAACAATTAGCGACCCAAGCGCTGCGAGAAATTTCCTGTTCATTGTTACCCCCCAGAAACATGTTCCCGTCGCAATGACAGGCGTAGGTTGGATATTAGCCATCCAGCAGCCGTCCTAATTGGAATAATGCGACAGGGCGACAGTGGGTTTTGTCACAAACCGGAGCGCAAAAGTGGACCGAACTGGCAGTCTTGCATGAGCGTCCCGCTGCTGAAGAATACGCGCTTTGCTGCAATCAGAGCGCAACTTGAAGCGTTCGAACCGCGTCCCGGCTGGCGGGCCTGGTGCTACGAATTCATGCTGTTTGGATTCAAGCAGGGCTGGGCCTGCCTGTTCGGCGGTATGATGTTGGCGCTGCTGCTGGGCACGCACCGATTCTATCCGGCGGACGCTGCCTTGGCGCGCTACGACTTTTTGACCCTCGCTGCCTTGGCAATTCAGCTGGCGATGCTGGCATTTAGGCTGGAAACGCTGGAGGAGGCCAAAGTGATCCTGGCGTTTCATGTTGTCGGCACGGTGATGGAACTGTTCAAGACCTATTATGGATCATGGACTTACCCCGAAACCAGCTTGCTCCGGATTGGCGCGGTGCCATTGTTTTCGGGCTTCATGTATGCCGCCGTCGGTAGCTATATCGCGCGGGTCTGGCGGATCTTTGATTTTCGCTACAGCACCTATCCTCCGGCCTGGAGCACATATCTGCTTGGCCTCGCGATCTATGTAAACTTCTTTGCGCACCATGTGCTGCCCGACGTGCGGCTGGGTCTGTTCGCGGCGATGGTTCTGCTGTTCTGGCGCACCCGGGTGTGGTTTCGGGTCTGGCGGTTGCACCGCTGGATGCCGTTGCTGCTCGGCTGGTTGCTGGTGGCGCTGTTTATCTGGGTGGCGGAGAACATCGCGACGTATTCGCGCGCCTGGCTTTACCCCAGCCAGCAGGACGGCTGGCATCTGGTGTCGCCGGAGAAGCTGGGAGCGTGGTATCTGCTGATGTACATTTCGTTCGTGCTGGTTGCTGCGGTAAACCGGCCCCAGCCACCCGAAAGGTAGCACTTGCCCGGCGGCGCGCATGGCTTTAATCACGCGGTTAACAATGGAGCCGAGACGCAATGTTCTTCAATTTCATCGACGAGCTGCGCAGCGCCGGGATCAAGGCCAGCTTCAAAGAGCATCTGGTGCTGCTGGAAGCGCTGGAGCAGGACGTGATCGAGCAAACGCCCGAGCAGTTCTACTACCTGTCCCGCGCGATCTTCGTGAAAGATGAGGGCCTGCTCGATCGATTCGATCAGGTGTTCAACAAGGTCTTCAAGGGGATTATGTCCGATTATGGCCAGAACCCGGTCGATATCCCCGAAGACTGGCTGAAAGCCGTCGCGGAGAAGTTCCTCACCCCCGAAGAGATGGAGGCGATGAAGGCGCTGGGGTCGTGGGATGAGATCATGGAGACGCTGAAGCAGCGGCTGGCCGAGCAGCAGAAGCGCCACGAAGGCGGCAGCAAATGGATCGGCACCGGCGGCACTTCGCCGTTTGGCAACGATGGCTACAACCCCGAAGGCGTGCGGATCGGCGGCCAGAGCAAGCACGGCCGCGCGCTGAAAGTCTGGGAAAAGCGCGAATTCCAGAACCTCGACAACACCCGCGAACTGGGCACCCGCAACATCAAGATTGCGCTGCGCCGCCTGCGCCGGTTCGCACGCGAAGGCAATCCGGACGAGCTTGACCTGGAAGGTACGATTGACGGCACCGCCCGGCAAGGCTGGCTAGATATCAAGATGCGCGCCGAGCGGAAGAATGCGGTCAAGCTGCTGCTGTTCCTCGACGTTGGCGGATCGATGGACCCGTTCATCAAGCTGGTGGAAGAGCTGTTCAGCGCCGCCACCACCGAGTTCAAGAATCTGGAATTCTTCTACTTTCACAACTGCCTCTATGAAGGCGTGTGGAAGGACAATTCCCGCCGCTGGAGCGAGCGCACCCAAGTGTGGGATGTGCTCCACAAATATGGGCATGACTACAAGGTCGTGTTCGTCGGCGATGCCGCGATGAGCCCCTATGAGATCACCCACCCCGGTGGCTCAGTGGAGCATTTCAATGAAGAAGCGGGGACCGTCTGGATGCAACGCGTGGTGCATGTCTATCCCGCCACGGTCTGGATCAACCCGGTGCCCGAAAAGCAATGGGGCTATTCGCAGTCAACTAAGCTGATCAAGGAACTGGTCGGCGGATCGATGTATCCGCTGACGCTGGAGGGCCTTGACGATGCCATGCGCGAACTGACCCGCAAAAAGCATTGACCGCGAACCTCAGTAACCCCGCTGGAGGTCCACCATCGGGCTCAGCGGCTGGCCCGCGCGATAGCTTGCAAGGTTGGTCAGAAAGCGTTCCGCCGACCGCGCGAACATTTTGTCCTGCGCGCGGCCGGACAGGTGCATGGTGATATGGGCGTTGGGCAAGTCCCACAACGGATGGTCGGCAGGCAAGGGCTCGGGCGTGGTCACATCCAGAAACGCCGCATGCAGCCGGTTTTCGCGCAACGCCGCTAGCAGCGCATCCTGATCGACCACCGTCCCGCGCGCGATATTGATCAGGACTGCGTCCGGTTTCATCGCCGCCAACTCAGCCGCGCCGATCATGCCATCGGTCTCAGGCGTGGCGGGCACGGCCAGAATTACCCAGTCGAATTCGCTCAGATGCGCGCGCCACTGATCCGGGGATAGAGTGTCCGGCCCGGGACTGCGCCGCACCTTCGTCACCTCCACTCCAAACGGTGCCAGCCGCTCGTCGATCAGTGAACCAATCGCTCCCATGCCCAGCAGCAGCGCCTTGCTGCCATAAAGCTCGCGCTTGCCCGGCGAATCGAGCAGCCATTCGTGGCGGTCCTGCGCGCGCACCACCTCGCGATAGCCCTTGGCCACGGTCAGCATGCCCATCACCACATATTCCGCGATGGTGATCGCGTTGATCCCGGCGCCGTTGGTGACGGTCACGCCGCGCTGTTGCAGCAGCGCCAGCGGCATCCCGTCCAGCCCGGCATAAATCGAATTGAGCCATTTCAGCCGCTCAGCGCGGCGCATCGCTTCGGCCATGTCCTCGCGCTTGTAGAGGTCAAACCAGCCGATTTCAGCGCGCGGGGCAAGTTCGAACAACTCCTCGGTGGTGGCGAACCAGTGAACGTCGAGCCAGGCCGGCAGCCGGGATTCGATCAAGGGGCGGACCATGGCGCTCAGCACGGCTGTAACAGTGTTAGACATCGTCATACGATCATGGCGGGACAGGTGCTGTGTCAAGCGGGCAGCGCGCGAAACATTGCATAACTATGGCCCATCGGGCAGTGCGGACGCATGGCGATTGTTCCGCATGTGGTGATCGATGATTTTCTGCCTGGCGCGTTGCATCACGCGCTGTTGGCCTATGCGTTGCAGGTTGATGATTTTACGCCCGGTAAAACGGTGGCCAATGGACAAACAACCTATCAGCCTGACAGCCGCAAGGGCCAGCTGTCCAATGACCGGTTGGGGCCGCATCTGCCGGCGTTCCGCGCGGCGCTGCGCGCGCAGTTTGCGCCGATTTGCAGGGCACTGGGTATGCCGCCATTCGATTTGGCGGCGATCGAAATCCGGCTGGCTGCGCATACCGACGGTGACTATTTCAAGCCGCACCGCGATACCCTGACCGGCGCTGATCGCAGCCTTACGGCGCACGACCGGATGATCACTGCGGTCTACTATTTTCATCGCCAACCCAAGGCCTTCAGCGGCGGCCTGTTGCAGCTCCATCCTTTCGGCCCGGGCGAAAGCATCAGGATCGAACCGCGCAACAACCGGCTCGCGGTGTTTCCAGCGTTCTTGCTGCATGAAGTGCTGCCGGTCAGCGTGCCAAGCGGCGACTTTGCCGACGCACGGCTCTCAATCAGCTGCTGGTTTGATCGCGCCCGGGCCGACATCCCGGATTCTTGAACGGCCTAAGCAGATCGCGGCCGCGCATACATGTTCAACATCGGAGGGCGGTGCAGGCATTCTGAAAAATTGAACGGGCGTGTGGTCAGCGGCGGGACCAACCGCGCATCCGGGTGGCGCGGGTTGAGCAAGATCACATCGGCCTCCGGCAAGACCCGCGACGGAAGGGCGGCGAGCAGGCTGGCTTGATCGGTGATCCAGTTTTCTACCCAGCTGCGGGTTGCGCGTTCATCGGCATTGCGCGGCACGCGTGCAGGCACCGCGTCAACTGCGGTCCAGCCCAGCACATAGTCGGTTTCGGCCTGGCCAAGATCAAATGGCTGATAGCGTAGCGCGATCAGCACCGCGAGCGCCGCTTCTGACGCCAGGCTGACCAGTGGCACGCCGGGCGCGGCATAGCGCGATCCGTGCAGTTCCGCCCCTTTGCCATCGAGCGCCACATAAGGCGCGCGGGTGAACCGCCAGAGTTTCACCCGCCTAAGTCCTTTCCATCAACTTGTGATGGGGAGGTGGCAGCCGGAACGGCTGACGGAGGGGCCTTATGCCCCAAGCTTCCAGTCCCATTCGAAGCTTGGATCACCATCCATCACTTCTACACCGTGCGCGGCGAGTTCAGCGCGCAGCCGGTCGGAGGTAGCAAAGTCCTTGGCGGCGCGGGCTTCCTTGCGTTGGGCGAGCACAGCTTCGATTTCAGGTTCGGTGATGGTCGCGGCCTTGGGGCGAATGCGGAGGTTGGTGCGGGTCAGGCCTAGGAGGTTAAGACCGAGTACGGAGTCCATCTTTTCGACAAGGACATGTTTGGCGATGGGACCAATGCCCTTCATCCACGGAATTGCGTCCAATGATAGCAATGCTTCAGGCGTGTTCAGATCATTGTAAATTGAGGCATCAAATATATCGAGATGCGACCGCGTAAACATTGTGTCGGCAGGATTGTAATCAGCAAAGGCGACCTCAGCCTTCCAACGTTCAACACCCATCACCATCCGCTTCAACCGCACCAACGCCGCCTGCAACCCCTCCCACGAAAACTCCAACTCGCTCCGATAATGCGCTTGCAAGCACATCAACCGGAAGGCCAACGGGTGATAGCCCTTGTCGATCAGCAATTGCAGCCGCAGGAACTCGCCGGACGATTTGCTCATCTTGCCAGAGCGTTCCACCAGGAAGTTGTTGTGCATCCAGATGTTCGCGCCGCTGCTGTCCGAGTGGCAAAAGGCTTGGTTCTGGGCGATCTCGTTCGGATGGTGGATTTCGCGATGATCGATCCCGCCGGTGTGGATATCGAACGGCATCCCCAACAAGGCCTTTGACATCACCGAGCATTCAAGATGCCAGCCGGGCGCGCCCATGCCCCACGGTGAAGGCCATTCCATCTGCCGCGTCTCACCAGCGGGGGTCTTGCGCCAAATTGCAAAGTCCGCCTGGTTGCGCTTGCCGCTCACTTCGTCGATCCGGCCCTCTCCGTCATCCGTCACGGCACGGGCAAGGCGGCCATATTCGGGGACGGTCGCGACATCGAAATAGAGCCCGCTGTCGAGCTCGTAACAATGCTTGTCAGCAATCGTTTTGCCCCACTCGATCATCGCAGCGACATATTCGGTCGCACGCGGATGCGCCGGTTTGCGGATGTTGAGCCGGTCAAGGTCGCTTTCGAAATCGGCCTGGTAGAACGCCGCGATGTCCCAAGCGGTCTTGCCTTGCGCCGTGGCCGCTTTTTCCATTTTGTCATCACCTGCATCGGCGTCAGACGTCAGATGGCCGACATCGGTGATGTTAATGACATGGGTCAGCTGATAGCCCTTGAAGCTCAGCACCCGGCCCAAGGTGTCAGCGAACACATAGGCGCGCATGTTTCCGATGTGCTGGTAATTGTAGACTGTTGGTCCGCAGCTATAAACGCGGGCTTCGCCAGCGTGGACGGGCTGGAATTCTTCCAATTGCCGGGTCAGGCTATTGAACAGTTTGAGCGGAGTATCAGTCATACGAACAGGCCATAAATTGGCGAGTGGACTTCGACAAGCTCAGCCTGAGCGGACGATGTCGCTATTTCACTTTTTCCGCTCATCCTGAACTTATCGAAGGATCGAGGTCAGCCTCTGGGCATGTACGTTTAGAACCCTTCCCACCGCACCGCTTCATCGATCCCGGCGCGCGGCACGGGGAACTGGTTGATCACGGCATCGTGGTCCCCCCAGCCGATGGCCATGCCGCAGAAGAAGATGTGATCATCCGGGATCGCCACGCAGGCGCGGATTTGCGGCGAAAAGACCGCCCAAGCCTCTTGCATACACGAATCGAGGCCTTCCTCGCGCAGCAGCAACGCTACGGTTTGCAGCCACATCCCGATATCGGACCACTGCGGCGGCCCCATATATTTGGGGGTGTGGATCAGCAGCAGCACTGGCGCGCCAAACGCCTGAAAATTGCGCGCGAACCAAGCCAGCCGGCCCAGCTTGTCTTCGCGCGGCACCCCCAGCGCAGCATACATCGCCTCGCCCACGCCGACCCGGCTGGCCTCATACCGGCCCTCAAGCCCGGGCGGATAGACATGATATTCAGGCGCAAACGCCGCCCGGCCCTGCGGCAGCACGTCTGCCACTGCGGCAAACAGCGCAGCGAGCGGTTCCCCGGTCAGCACCGTGGCATTCCACGGTTGAGTGTTCCCGCCCGAAGGCGAACGCTGCGCCGTTTCCAGCACGCGCCGCAGCACCGCCTGATCAACAGGCTGATCCAGAAACGCCCGGATCGAGCGGCGGCTGGTAACGGCTTCGGTGACGTTCATTTCAGTCCTCAAACATTTCACGCAGTATGCCAAGTGCCCGGCGCATCGCATCCTCATCGAGGCTTCCCACGCGCTTTAGCAAACGTGACTTCGCAACACTGCGGATCTGGTCTCCGAGCAACAGGCCACTTACACTGCGGAATTCGGTTGGTGCCCGAAAGCGCGCCATCCTGCTGCCACTGGTCAACGGCATGACGATTACCGTCCCTAAATGCATGTTCATCACATCGGGGCTGATAATAGCGCATGGCCGGGTCTTGCGGATTTCGTTTCCTTCGGTCGGATCAAGCCGGACCAGCCAGACATCTCCTCTCACTGCGGCGGGAGCATTCAAAGCGTTTAGCCCAACCACTCAGGCGGTATCGGCGTATCGTCGCCAATACCATCACCAAAATCCAACCACGCCATATCATCTACAGCCAACGGGTCAGCACCGATCAGCTTTGCGCCTTCTTCCCATCCTTTACGCACTTCGCGCTTAGACGGTTTGGCAATCACCTCACCATTCTCGACCCGCAATTCGACCTTCGCACCGCTCGCAAGGCCAAGTTGATCGAGAATCGCTTTGGGCAGAATCATGCCCGTCGAATTGCCCATTCTACGCAAGGTCGATTGAAGTTTTGTAATTTCAATTGGCGCGTTCATGCTTTTTGTTAGCACAATGTAAGCACGGATTCAACCCTCGCTCACTCCTCCTCAAACAACCCCGCCAGTTGCTCGATCATCGTCCCGGCCAGCTGTTCGACGTCCATAATCGTCACCGCGCGGCGGTAATAGCGGGTCACGTCGTGGCCGATCCCGATTGCCACCAGCTGCACCGGCGATTGCTTTTCGATCCAGTCGATCACCCGGCGCAGGTGCAGTTCCAGCTAGCCGGCGTTGTTCACGCTCAGCGTCGACTCGTCGACCGGCGCGCCATCGGAAATCACCATCAGCACGCGGCGGTCTTCGGCGCGCGCGAGCAAGCGGCTGTGCGCCCACAGCAGCGCCTCGCCATCGATGTTTTCCTTCAGCAGCCCTTCGCGCATCATCAGGCCCAGGCTCTTGCGGCCCCGGCGATAGGGATCGTCGGCCTTTTTGTAGACGATGTGGCGCAGATCGTTGAGGCGGCCGGGCTGCGCGGGTTTGCCGCCCGCCAGCCACGCCTCGCGGCTCGCCCCGCCCTTCCACGCGCGAGTGGTGAAGCCCAGAATTTCGGTCTTCACCCCGCAGCGTTCCAGCGTGCGCGCCAGCACATCGGCGCTGATCGCGGCGATCGAGATCGGCCGCCCACGCATTGATCCGGAATTGTCGATCAGCAGCGTGACCACCGTATCCTTGAATTCAACGTCGCGTTCGTGCTTGTAGCTGAGCGACTGGCCGGGCGAGACGATCACACGCGCCAGCCGCGCGGCATCGAGGATGCCTTCTTCCTGATCGAAATCCCAGCTGCGGTTCTGCTGCGCCATCAGCCGCCGTTGCAGCCGGTTGGCGAGCTTGGTGACGATCCCTTGCAGGCCCTTCAACTGCGCATCGAGATAGGCGCGCAGGCGGGTCAGTTCTTCCTCATCGCAGAGTTCCGTGGCAGCGACGACTTCATCGAACTTGTCGGTATAGGCCTTGTAATCGAAGTTGGCGGGAATGTCGGTCCAGGCGCGGTTGGGCCGCGTGGGCAGCATTCCCTCCTCACCGTCGTCGCCCGCCTCGGCGTCAGAGCTGTCCTCTTCGGTTTCGCGCTGCTGCTCGCTGTCGCCATCCTCGTCGCCTTCGCTGGCGTCAGAGGCGATCTCGCTGGGGTTCTGGTCTTCGCCGCTCTCGCCGGCTTCGTCGTCCTGCTCCTGCTCGTCCTCGCTGTCCTGATCTTCGCCCTCATCGGGGTCCGTCGCCAGCTGTTCTGACCGGGTGAGTTCCAGATGCTGGAGCATATCAAGGCTGAGCGACTGGAACGCCTGCTGATCATCCAGCGACAGCGCCAGCGCGTCAAAGTCCGCCGCGGCGCGGGCTTCGATCCAGTCACGCAGCATCGCCACGCCGCTCTCGGCGGCGGGCGGCACCGGCTGCCCGGTCAGGTGCTCGCGCAGCAACAGCGCAAGCGCAGCCTGGACCGGCACATCGTCCGGCTGGACCGCGCGGGTGATCGGATCGCCGCCCATCCGCACCAGCAGCGCGGCGTCCAGATTGCTGCGCATCCCGGCATAGGCTTTTGACCCCAGCGCCTCATACCGCACCAGCTCAACCGCATCATAGCACGCCCGCGCGGCGGGCTCGGGGGGGGCCTTGCGGTTGTGCAGCGCTTCGTTGTGGTGGCGCAGTTTCAGCGCAAAACTATCGGCAAACCCGCGCGCTTCCATCGCTTGGTCGCGCGGCAGATTGCGCCCCGGCATCGGAATCCGCAGGTTGGTGCCGTTGGCCACGGGCGCATCAGCGGTCCAGGCAACCTCCAGCTCCGGCTCGTGCGCAATTGCCCGGCTGGTGCCGGCCAACACGCTTTTGAAGCGGTCGAGTGGGGTTTCTTCGGACAAGCGCGGCAGACCTAAATCGACTGCCCGGTCTTGGCCCAATCGGCCATGAAGCCTTCGATGCCCTTGTCGGTCAGGATGTGCTTGACCAGCCCCTTGATCACCGCCGGCGGCGCGGTCATCACGTCGGCGCCGATCTTGGCGGCTTCGAGCACGTGGATCCCGTGGCGCACCGAGGCGACGAGGATCTCGGTGGCATAGGCGTAATTGTCATAGATCAGCCGGATGTCGCTGATCAGCTGCATCCCGTCGAACCCGTTGTCATCGTGCCGACCGACAAACGGCGAGACAAAGCTCGCCCCGGCCTTCGCCGCCAGCAGCGCCTGATTGGCGGAAAAGCACAGCGTCACGTTCACCATGGTCCCCTCGCTGGTCAGCGCCTTGCAGGTCTGCAATCCGTCCAGCGTCAACGGCACCTTGATGCAGACGTTGTCCGCGATCTTGCGCAGCACTTCGGCCTCGCGCATCATCCCGGCATGGTCGAGCGCCACCACTTCGGCGCTGACCGGGCCGGTCACGATCCCGCAGATTTCCTTGGTCACTTCCATGAAATCCCGGCCCGATTTCATGATCAGGCTGGGATTGGTGGTGACGCCGTCGAGCAGGCCAGTGGCGGCCAGTTCCTTGATGTCGGCAATTTCGGCGGTGTCGGCAAAGAATTTCACGAGGGCTGCTCCAGGCTGGCTGAGTCGCGGACGCTATATGCGCGGCAAGCCGGACAGGCCAGTGCGGCGCACATGCGATCCTCCCCATTTTTGACGAATGTCACAAATGGGGAGGTGGATGGCCCGGCAGGGCCAGACGGAGGGGTCTCTGCCCTGCCGCCATTTCCCCTCCGTCACGCCTTCGGCGCGCCACCTCCCCATTTGCGCCATTCGGCGAAAACGTGAAGGATCTAGGCTTACAGCGCCTTCAGCACTGCGATCAGCACCGGATCGTTAGTCTTTTCCGGATTGGCGCGGATCGCGGTTTCCTCCAGCCCGATCTGATACCAGATCGCGTTGTCCGCGCTGTTGGCCACCGCTTGCGCCACGCCGTTTACATCAACGCCGGCGAGCGCGCGGATCGCCTGGCCGACCACCGGATCACTGCTGATCCGGATGGCATCGCCCAGCGCGGGGACCATCGCGTTGATCAGTCCCGCCCCCATGTTCTGGCGCAGGAACGAGGTGGCCGCCGTCGGTCCGCCGCGAATCAGCGCGACGGCATTCTCGATCCCGATGGTCCGCACTGTATCGGCCACCAAGGGTGCCGCACTGCGCGCGCCGTCTTCCGCGATATAGTTCAAACGCTGCTGCAATTTCTCGCGGAACACGCCTGAGGTCAGAATCCCTGCCAGCACCCCGCCGCGATTACCGAACAGGCTGGGCAGTTCCAGCCGCGCGACCGAGCTGTCCCAGAACCCGCCGGGCGCGGTCAGCCGGGCGAACGCGCCCTCGGATGACAGCAACAGCAAGCGCCGGATCGCGTCGGTAAAGCCGTACCCGCCCAGCGAGGCGCAGCCCGACAGGGTGAGCAGGCCAGTGGCCGCGCTGCCAGCCAAGAACGCACGCCGCGCCAGGCCTGTTTGCGATGCTGAAGTCATTTTCCACGTCTCCCTGTACGCGCCGGGTGTCGCGCGTTGCCAAGCTAGCCCATATAGCAGCGGAAATGAACCGCGTCCGACTCCTTGTATTCAATCCGGTCTTGAGCGTGCTCGATTACCGCGTGCCCGATCATATGACGGTTCAGCCCGGTTCGATCGTGCCCGGATCGATCGTGATCGCCCCGCTGGGTCCGCGCCAATTGATCGGCATCGTCTGGGAAGCAGAACGGCTGGCGGGGGAAACTGTTCCCGATGCCCGGCTGCGCCCGATTCTGGAGGTGCTGCCGGTGCCGCCGCTGTCCGCGCCGCTGCGCCGCCTGATCGAATGGACGGCGGACTATTACTGCGCGCCGATGAATGCGGTGGCGCGGATGGCGCTGGGATCGATGGCGGCGCTGCGCGGCGGCGGGACCACCACCGAATACCGGCTGAGCGGGAGCGAACCCCAGCGGCTGACCCCGCAACGGCTGGCGGCGATGGATGCACTGCACGGGGAACAAGCCACGATCCGCGAGCTGGCGGAGATTGCCTCGGTTTCCGACGGCGTGCTGCGCGGACTGGTCAGCGCGGGCGTGCTGGAGCCGGTGACGGTCGACCTGGACCGGTCCTATCCGCGCGCGCGGCCTGACTTCGCCGTGCCAGAACTGTCAGCCGATCAGCACGCCGCCGCAGAGCGGTTTGTCGCCGCGGTGCGGGATCATGCCTTCCAGCCGTTCCTGCTCGACGGTGTCACCGGATCGGGCAAGACCGAATGCTATTTCGAAGGCATTGCTGAAGCGCTGCGGCAAGACCGCCAGACGCTGGTGCTGCTGCCCGAAATCGCGCTGACCCAGAACTTTCTGCGCCGGTTTGAGGCACGCTTCGGCGTGGCCCCGGTGCTGTGGCATTCGTCGCTGAAAGCCAGCGAGCGGCGGCGGGCGTGGCGCGCGATTGTCAGCGG
>JANORN010000012.1:0-6454 GCA_031415355.1 Novosphingobium sp.
CCTGGTGACTGACGATGATCTGGTGGTGATGGCCAGCGAAAGCGGCGTGCTCCCGATCAAGGAAGACAATATCGTCCGCAAGTGGCGCTTGCAGCCGGGGCGGATGCTGCTGATCGATTTCGAGCAGGGCCGGATCATCGAGGATGAAGAGCTGAAAGCGCAGCTTGCTGCCGAACAGCCCTATGAGCAATGGCTGGAAGCCGCGCAGTACAAGCTCAAGGATCTCGACCTGATCGAGCCCGAGCTGGCCGCGCTGCCGCAGGAAACCACCACCTTGCTGGATCGCCAGCAAGCCTTTGGCTATACCCAGGAAGACCTTGCGCGGTTCCTGGAGCCGATGGGCCGCGATGGTGACGATCCGCTGGGATCGATGGGCACCGACACCCCGATCGCGGTGCTGTCTGATCGCAGCCGCTTGCTCTACGATTACTTCAAGCAAAACTTTGCCCAGGTCACCAACCCGCCGATCGATCCGATCCGCGAGGAACTGGTGATGAGCCTGGTTTCCATGATCGGCCCGCGCCCTAACCTGCTAGGGATGGAAGCCGGTACGCACAAACGGCTGGAGGTTGACCAGCCGATCCTGACCAATGCCGATCTGGCCAAGATCCGCTCGGTCCAAGCCGCGCTGGACGGGGCGTTCCGCACCGAGACGATTGACACCACCTGGGCCGCCGCGGCGGGCGCGGACGGGCTGGAACTGGCGATCCGCGAAATGTGCTGGGCCGCGACCGAAGCGGTGCTGCAGGACAAGAACATCCTGATTCTGTCCGATCGCGCGCAGGGGCCAGACCGGGTGCCGATGCCCGCGCTGCTCGCCACCGCCGCCGTGCATCACCATCTGGTCCGCCAGGGCCTGCGGATGCAGACCGGACTGGTCGTGGAAACCGGTGAAGCGCGCGAAGTGCACCATTTCTGCGCGCTGGCGGGTTACGGCGCCGAAGCGATCAATCCTTATGTCGCGTTTGAAACGCTGGAAGCGATCCGGATCAAGAAGGACCTGCCGCTGGACAGCGCGGCGGTGCAGAAGAACTATATCAAGGCGGTCGGCAAAGGCATCCTGAAGGTCATGTCCAAGATGGGCATTTCGACCTACCAGTCTTATTGCGGCGCGCAAATCTTTGACGCGGTCGGCCTGTCGAGCGCGTTCATCGCGCACTATTTCACCGGCACCGCGACCACGATCGAGGGGATTGGCTTGGCCGAAGTGGCGGAGGAAGCCGTCCACCGCCACACTGCCGCCTATGGCGACAATCCGATCTATGCGTCGATGCTGGATGTGGGCGGAATGTATGCCGCGCGGCTGCGCGGCGAGGAGCACGCGTGGACCGCCGACAACGTGGCGAGCCTGCAACACGCGGTGCGCGGCAACCTGCCGGACAAATACCGTGAATTCGCGCAGTCGATCAACGACCAGTCGAGTCGGATGCTGACCATCCGCGGCCTGCTGGAATTCCGCAACGCCGACCAGCCGCTCGACCTCAGCGAAGTTGAACCCGCCAGCGCCATCGTCAAACGCTTTGCCACCGGCGCGATGAGCTATGGCTCGATCAGCTGGGAAGCGCACACCACGCTGGCGGACGCGATGAACCAGATCGGCGGCAAGTCCAACACCGGCGAAGGCGGCGAAGATCCGGCGCGGTTCAAGCCCATGGCCGATGGCCGCAACCTGCGCAGCGCGATCAAGCAGGTCGCCAGCGGCCGGTTTGGCGTCACCGCCGAATATCTGGTCAATGCTGACGATGTGCAGATCAAGATGGCACAGGGCGCAAAGCCCGGCGAAGGCGGGCAGTTGCCTGGACACAAGGTCGACAAGACCATCGGCGCAGTCCGCCATTCGACGCCAGGTGTGGGCCTGATCAGCCCGCCACCGCACCACGACATCTATTCAATCGAGGATCTGGCCCAGCTGATCCACGATCTGAAGAACGTCAACCAGACCGCGCGGATTTCGGTCAAGCTGGTGTCTGAAGTGGGGGTCGGCACGGTCGCAGCGGGCGTATCGAAAGCGCGCGCGGATCATGTCACCATCTCGGGCTATGAAGGCGGGACCGGCGCTTCGCCGCTGACCAGTCTGACGCACGCGGGCAGCCCGTGGGAAATCGGCCTCGCCGAAACCCAGCAGACGCTGCTGCTCAACAACCTGCGCAGCCGCATCTGCGTCCAGGCCGATGGCGGGCTGCGCACCGGGCGCGATGTCGCAGTCGCGGCGCTGCTCGGCGCGGACGAGTTCGGGTTCGCCACCGCACCGCTGATTGCGGCCGGCTGCATCATGATGCGCAAGTGCCATCTCAACACCTGCCCGGTCGGGGTGGCAACGCAAGACCCGGTGCTGCGCGCGCGCTTTACCGGCACGCCCGAACACGTGATCAATTACATGTTTTTCGTCGCCGAGGAACTGCGCGCGATCATGGCCGAACTCGGTTTCCGCACCGTCGCCGAAATGGTCGGCCGGGTGGACCGGCTGGATATGCGCAGCGCAGTGGATCACTGGAAAGCGCGCGGGATCGACCTCAGCCGGATCCTCCACCAAGTCGCGCCGGGCACCAGCCCCAGCCTGAACTGGACCGAGCTGCAGGATCACGGGCTCGACAAGGCGCTCGACCGCGATCTGATCGCCGCCGCCGCTGACGCACTGGATCACAAGAGCGCGGTCGTGATCGAACGCAAGGTAATCAACGTCAATCGCACGGTCGGGGCAATGCTCTCGGGCGAAGTGGCGCGGCGCTATGGCCATGCCGGGCTGCCGGATAACACGATTTCGGTCCGTCTGACCGGGGTGGCCGGGCAAAGCTTTGGCGCGTTCCTGGCGCACGGGGTCACGCTCGACCTGACCGGCGATGCCAATGATTATGTCGGCAAAGGCCTTTCCGGCGGGCGTGTGATCGTGCGCCAACCGGGGCATGTAGACCGCGATCCGGCGCACAACATCATCGTCGGCAATACCGTGCTGTATGGCGCGATTGCCGGGGAGGCCTATCTGGGCGGGGTCGCGGGCGAACGCTTTGCGGTGCGCAATTCGGGCGCGGTTGCGGTGGTCGAAGGGACCGGCGATCATGGCTGCGAATATATGACCGGCGGGGTAGTGATGGTGCTGGGCCGCACGGGCCGCAACTTTGCCGCTGGGATGAGCGGCGGAGTCGCCTATGTCTATGACGAGCGCGGTGAATTTGTGCAGCTCTGCAACCCCGCGCAGGTCGATCTGTTGCGCATTTCGCCCGAACGCGATGAGAATGACGGCGTTGGTTTTGGGGGAGGCCGCCCGCAACAGCGCACGAACGGGGTCAGTAATGCCGGGATGGGTGACATGCTGCGCCACGATGCCGAACGCATCCGGGTGCTGCTGGAGCGCCATCACCTCCACACTGGCAGCAAGCGCGCCCGCGCACTGCTCGACGATTTCGGCATGGCGCTGACCCGCTTCATCAAGGTACTGCCGCGTGATTACGCCAAGGCCTTGCAGCAGATGGAAACCGAACGGCGCGCCGCCGCCGCGGTTGCAGCAGAGTAACGATTATGGGCAAGGAAACCGGCTTTCTCGAACTCGACCGCCAGGACCGCAGCTATGCGGACCCCGCCGAGCGGCTTGGCCATTACAAGGAATTCGCAATTCCGCACGCCGAGCCCGCGCTGAAGGCGCAGGCCAGCCGCTGCATGAATTGCGGGATTCCTTACTGTCACAACGGCTGCCCGGTGAACAACATCATCCCGGACTGGAACCATCTGGTCTATGAAGGCGATTGGCAGGCTGCGCTCGACGTGCTGCACAGCACCAACAATTTCCCCGAATTTACCGGCCGGATCTGCCCCGCGCCGTGCGAGGCGAGCTGCACGCTGAACATCAGTGATCAGCCGGTGACGATCAAAAGCATCGAATGCGCCATCGTTGATCGCGGCTGGTCTGAAGGCTGGATTCATTCGCAGGCCCCGGCGCAGCGCACCGGCAAGACCGTGGCGGTGGTCGGTTCGGGCCCGGCCGGGCTCGCCTCGGCGCAGCAACTGGCGCGCGCTGGCCATTCGGTGACGGTGTTTGAAAAGAACGACCGCGTCGGCGGGCTGCTGCGCTATGGTATTCCCGACTTCAAGATGGAAAAGCATCTGATCAACCGCCGCGCGGTGCAGATGGAGGCCGAAGGCGTCCAATTCCGCACCTCGACCGAGGTTGGGGTCCATGTCTCGATGGATTCGCTCAAGGAAAACTTCGACGCGATTGTGCTGTCGGGCGGCGCGGAAGACCCGCGGCGGCTGGAGATCCCCGGGGCCGAGCTGCCCGGCGTGCGGCTCGCGATGGAATTTCTGACTCAACAGAACAAGCGCAATGCCGGCGATGACGAGCTGCGCGCCGCGCCGCGCGGCTCGCTGACGGCGACCGGCAAGCATGTGATCGTGATTGGCGGCGGCGATACCGGCAGCGACTGCGTCGGCACCTCGAACCGGCAAGGCGCGGCCAGCGTCACCCAGATCGAGATCATGCCCAAGCCGCCCGAAAAGGAAGACAAGGCGCTGACCTGGCCCGACTGGCCGCTGAAGCTGCGCACCTCGTCCAGCCACGAAGAAGGCGTCGACCGCGACTGGGCGATCCTGACCAAACGCGTAGTCGGCGATGCCGACGTGACCGGGCTGGAATGCGTGCGGGTTGAATGGGCCGGTGGACGGATGCAGCAAGTGCCGGGTAGCGAATTCATCCTGCAAGCCGACCTGATCCTGCTCGCGATGGGCTTCCTTGGCCCGCTCCAGCAAGGCCTGCTCGATCAGGCCGGGGTGGCGCTCGACGGGCGCGGCAATGTTGCCGCCACGGTCAGCGACTATCAGACCAGCGACCCGCAGATCTTTGCCTGCGGCGACATGCGGCGCGGACAAAGCCTGGTCGTCTGGGCAATCCGCGAAGGCCGCCAGGCTGCGCGCGCAGTGGATGAATTGCTGATGGGAGTCAGCGAACTACCGCGCTGATTTTTAGGCCGCTGGCCGCTGTGGAGTTTCCAAAGCGCGGAACATTTCGAATATTGCCGCGTTCCCAAAAATTAGTTGGAGGGACGCGTGATGGCCAAATCTTCTGGAACACCCCGGGCAAAGCCTGCGGTGGGCGTTAGTCAGGCCAGCAAGGCCGAGGCCAAAGCCCTCGCGCCAGAACTTGCCGCGCCGATCGGCTCCACCCCGGCCACCAAGTTCCGGGGTGATCCCGCCATCTTCGGGCGGCTGGTGGAGGATCACGATCGCCACCGCGTGCTGCTCGCCATGCTGAGCCAGATGCGGGCCGCTTCACCCGAACGCGCGCGTTTGTTCGAAGAGTTTTGCCGCGAGATCAAAGGCCACGCCGCTGCCGAAGAGCAGGCGCTGTGGTCCACCGTGTTGCGCAAGCCCGAAACCACCGAGTTTGGCCGCCATGCGGTGGCCGAACATCATGTGCTGGATGAAATGATGGCCGATCTGGCCGCACGCGATCCCGCCACGAAAATGTGGGCGACGCGGTTTGACGGGCTGAAGGAAAAGTATCTCCACCACATCCGTGAAGAGGAACAGGAGCAATTCGTCGAGAGCGAGAAGCACCTGACCGACGCCGACCAGCGCCACATGCGCAAAGTCTTCAATCAGCGCAAACAGGCCGAGAAAGCCGCTGCCAAGCTGGAGAAAAAGCGCAAGGTCGAAGCGCCGAGCTGACGATATCGACAGCGGCGCAGTGCGCGGCTAATCCGCGACCATGCGCATTGCCTTCCTCGCCTGCCCGGAAACGCTGCCCGGCTCGCCCACCCGGCGCGCCGATGCGTATGAACATGACCTTTATTTCGCCGCGTTGCGCGCCGGGTTGGCTGGCCGGGCGGAGTTGGTCGCGGCAGACTGGCGCGCGCCCATGGATCAACTTGCAACGTTCGACGCTGCGATCCTGGGTACGCCGTGGGATTATACCGAGGCCGCCGGAGAATTTCTGGAGCGACTGACAGCCTTGGAACGAGCCGGGGTCGCCGTGTGCAATCCACCGGAGGTTGTCCGCTGGAATGCCGACAAGCGCGATTTGCAGGAATTGTCCGCGCGCGGAGGGGAGAACATTGCCACGTTGTGGCCAGCCGCGCGGTCCAGCGCCGATGTTATCGCCGCAATCGCACAGTTTGGCACGGACCGCGTGGTCATAAAGCGGCAGGTTGGCGCAGGCGGGATCGGCCAGAGTTGCTTCACGCGCGCTGCGCCGCCGCCGCTCGGCTGGCGGATGGATCAACCCGCGATGATCCAGCCGTTCCTGCCCGCGATTGAAGATGAGGGCGAGCACAGTTTCATCTATATCGGCGGCGATTTTAGCCACGCTTTGCTGAAACGCGCTGCACCCGGCGAATACCGGATCCAGTCGCTGTATGGTGGGCGCGAGCAGGCCGTCACCCCCGCCCCCGCTGACCGTGCCGCCGCCGATGCCGTGATGGCGCTGCTGCCCTTCGCCGCAGCCCCGCTCTATGCCCGGATCGAC
>JANORN010000013.1:0-7279 GCA_031415355.1 Novosphingobium sp.
GCGCCTTCTGCGTCCAGCAGCGAGCAGACCACATAGACCAGCCGCCCGCCGGGCTTTACCAGCGTCGCCGCTAGATCAAGCAGCCGCGCTTGGGTGGCGGCATAGCGTTCCACCTGCGGCGCCGTCAGTCGCCAGCGCGCCTCGGGATTGCGCCGCCAGGTGCCGGTGCCCGAACACGGCGCGTCGACCAGCACGGCGTCGGCCAGCCCCGCCAGATCGGCCAGCGCCTCGGCCTCGCGCCCCGGATTGAGCAAACGGGTTTCGATCTGTGTGGCCCCGGCGCGGTGTGCACGCGGGCCCAGCTTGGCCAGCCGCGCGCGGTCGGTATCGGCGGCGATCAGCCGGCCGGTTCCGTCCATGTCCGCCGCCAGCGCCAGCGTCTTGCCGCCCGCCCCGGCGCACAGATCGATCACGATTTCACCCGGCTGCGCAGCCAGCGCCAAGCAGCCAAGTTGTGAGCCGGTATCCTGGACCTCGATCAGCCCTTGCTGATAGGCCTCCCACTGCTCCACCTGCGTGCCATGCGGCAGGCGCAGGCCGTGCGGCGCCAGGGTGGGCTCCCCCGCCACCGGCAGCGCCAGTGTAGCGCGATCCGCCGCGAGCGCATTAACCCGCAGGTCCAGCGGCGCCCGGCCCAGCATGGCGGCAGCCGCGTCCCCGGTGATCCCGCTGTCCGCCAGCGCCGCCATCAACCAGGCCGGAGCGATGCCGACGTCAGCGAAAAGCTCTGCCAGATCAATCGAAGCAGGCCCATGGCCCGCGCCATCGAACAGCGCCGCCAGGGCCGGATCGCGCTGCGCCAGTGCGAGCATCGCCGCGCGCCCGGTGGCGGGCACTTCACCGCACAGCCGGATCGCGGCATAGACCAGTTCGCGCACCGCGCGCCGGTCCCCGCTGCCAGCAAAGCGCCGGGTGCGGAACCAGTCGGACACGATCCGGTCAGCGGGCGCGCCGCCAGAGCGCGCCGCCCCGATCACCAGATCCAGAATTTCGATTCCCGCCTGGACGCGCGCCTGCGGTGTCATGATTTGTAGTTCGGCGCTTCCCGGGTGATCGCCACATCGTGGACATGGCTTTCGCGCAGGCCCGCGTTGGTGATCCGCACGAATTGCGCGCGATTTTGCAGCTCTTCGATTGTCGCCGCGCCAGTGTAACCCATGGCGGCCTTGATCCCGCCGACCAGTTGATGCACCACATCGCGCGCCGGGCCCTTGTAAGGCACCTGGCCTTCGATCCCTTCGGGCACCAGCTTCATCTGATCCTTGATATCGCCCTGGAAATAGCGATCCGCGCTGCCGCGCCCCATTGCCCCGACCGAGCCCATCCCGCGATAGCTCTTGTAAGCGCGGCCCTGGTACAGGAAGGTCTCGCCCGGCGCTTCCTCGGTGCCCGCCAGCATTGATCCAACCATGATCGTCGAGGCCCCGCCCGCCAGCGCCTTAGCCGCGTCACCCGAAGTGCGCAGTCCGCCGTCGGCGATGATCGGGGTTTTGCTGTCCGCCGCCGCACGCGCCGCTTCCATGATCGCGGTTAGTTGCGGCACGCCTACGCCCGCAACGATGCGGGTGGTGCAGATCGAACCCGGCCCGATCCCGACCTTGATCGCATCGGCCCCGGCATCGATCAGCGCGCGCGCGGCGTCATAAGTCGCGATGTTTCCGGCGATCACCTGTGCGGAGTTGGACAGTTTCTTCACCCGCTCGACCGCGCGGGCGACGTCCTTGTTATGACCGTGCGCGGTATCGATGATCACCACGTCGCATTCAGCCGCCAGCAGCGCCTCGGTCCGCGCAAAGCCCTTGTCCCCCACCGTGGTCGCCGCCGCTACCCGCAGCCGTCCGGCTGCGTCCTTGGTGGCATTGGGATAGTTCACCGCCTTTTCGATATCTTTGACCGTCACCAGCCCGACGCAGCGGAAAGCGTCATCCACCACCAGCAGCTTTTCGATCCGGCGCGCGTGCAGCAATCGCCGTGCTTCGTCCTGCGTCACCCCGGCGTTCACCGTGGCGAGGTTTTCATGCGTCATCAACTCACGCACTGGTTGGGCCGGATTATCGGCGAAGCGGACATCGCGGTTGGTCAGGATGCCGACCAGCTTGCCGCTGGTTTCCACCACCGGAATGCCCGAGATGCGGTTGCTTTCCATCAGCATCCGCGCCTCGCCCAGGGTGGCGTCTGGGTGGATCGTGATCGGATTGACCACCATCCCGCTTTCGAACCGCTTGACGATCCGCACCGCCGCAACTTGTTCTTCCAGCGTCAGGTTACGGTGCAGCACACCAATCCCGCCCAGCTGCGCCATCACAATCGCCATGTCGGCTTCGGTCACGGTGTCCATGGCCGAGGACAGCACCGGGATATTCAGCGCAATTTCGCGGGTCAGCTGGGTCGCAGTGCTGGCCATCGATGGCACAATGTCGCTCTCGCCCGGACGCAACAGCACGTCGTCAAAGGTTAGTCCGAGAGGAATGTCCATGCTTGCCACTTTGCGTCTGAGAGACGAACCGCAGGTTCGATTCGTGGCGGCCCATGTAACCGCAGCGGCCAGTTACCGCTAGTGCCCTATTTGACCGGGACCGGCACGCGCTTCAGATCGGCGAACCAGCGCACCAGTGCGACGTGGAACGCCACATCCTCCGCCGCGCCGCCCAGTTCGATCCCGCGGCTCAGCTGATCACCCGGGCGGTGATAATCGCCTTCAAAGAACCGTTCGACCCGCGCGACATCGCTGTAGGCGCTGCTGACCATCACCGCTGGCACATCATGCTGGAGCAGCGCCCAGCCATCTTGCCGCCGGACATAGGCATTGGCCGCATCGCCCTCCACCAGCTTGCGCTTCTGCGCTTTGGCAACCCGGACAATCTGCGGATCAAGCTTGGTCATGCCGCGCCCGACGATAGCGATCGGCGATCCAGCGGGGGCCAGCGCGATAGTATCGATGTTGAATGCGGCGACGATCCGGTCGAGCGGCAGCGCCGGATTTTCCGCAAAGGCATGCGCGCCCAGCAGGCCCAGCTCCTCCCCGGTGGTGGCCAGGAACAGCACGTCCCGGTCGAGTTGCGGGCCTTTGGCTAGCCGCCGGGCAATCTCGATCAACGCCGCGACGCCGCTGGCATTGTCCACCGCGCCATTGCAAACCAGGTCTTCCGCCGGGGCTTCGGCACAGACCCCGAAATGGTCCCAATGCGCCACCAGCAGCACCGCGCCCGCGTCCGGGCGGCGGCCGGGCAAGCGCCCGATCAGATTGTGCGTATTGATCCGGGTCTCGCGGGTCGTGGCCTCCAGCGTCGCGGTCAGATCGAGCAGGCGCGCGGCGAAGTCGGGCTTGGCTGCTGCCTCGCTCAGTGTGGCAGTGGTCTGGCCGGTTCCCGCGAGCAGCCGGTCCAGCCCGTCGCGGGTCAGGAAGCCTTAGAGATCGCCGCCCAGCTGGTCACTAGCCAAGGCATAGCCCGAGCGTTGCCGCCGCGCAGACACGTTATCCAGCGTGCGCTCTCCATCGAGCACGGTCAGCACCGCCGAAGCACCGCCTTTGAGCAAGGCATTCTGCCGGTCTGAGTTTTCCTGCCCGCCATCCAGCAGCAGCACCACCCGCCCCGCCAGTTCCGGCCGTGCCGGCAGGCTGGCCCCGGTGCCCACAAACAGCACCGGCGCGTTTTCAACGAGGCTGCGCTTGCCCGAGGTCAGCGTGAGCAGGCTGTCCGGCGGCAGTACCAACCGCCGCCCCTTGCGCGCAAACTGGCCGCTGCCCGCCGCCGGTTCGCGCGCTACCAAGGTCACCGGCGCGAACCAGGCGTGGCGCGGATTGTTGGTGCCCGATACCAGCCCGATATCGAAGAACTGCCGCGCCATATAGCGCAACGTCCGCGCTTCGCCGTCGGTCCCCGGTTCGCGCCCCTGATAGGAATCGCTGGCCAGCTCGGTAATATGCGCCAACATCGCCGCTTCCAGCGCCTTATCGCGCTTGGGCGCGGCCGCTGCGGGCACGCCGAGCGCCAGCGCCGCCAGGACGAGGCCGACGCAGAATCGCTTTATCGCTGTCAGGCCTCGTTCCATCGTTGCACCACATCACGAAGCGAACCTTTCGGCAAGCTGACTACGGGGTGTACTTTGCGATATATTCCAGCGGTGGCAGGAAAGTTACAGTTGGGCGCGTAATGCTGCCCAACTATTCTGCGGTCCAGCCGCCATCCATGCTGATATTTGCGCCGTTCATATTGTTTGCTTCGTCACGGCACAGGAACACTGCCATCGCGCCGATATCGACCGGTTGCACGAATTTGCGGGTCGGCTGGCGCACCAGCAGGACGTCATTGATCACCTGTTCGCGGGTCAGCCCGCGCGCGGCCATCGTGTCCGGGATCTGGCCTTCCACCAAGGGCGTCCAGACATAGCCTGGGCTGATGCAATTGGCGGTTATGTTGTGCGTGGCGAGTTCCAGCGCCAGCGTCTTGGTCAATCCGGCCAGTCCGTGTTTGGCCGCGACATAGGCGGATTTGAAGGGTGAGGCGGTAAGCGAATGGGCGCTGGCGATCTGGATGATCCGGCCCCAGCCCGCCGTCTTCATGTGCGGCACGGCGAGGCGCGAAGTGTCAAACGCCGCCGTCAGATTGAGCGCAATGATCTGGTCCCACTTTTCAACCGGGAACTCCTCGATCGGCGCAACATGCTGAATCCCGGCATTGTTGACCAGAATGTCGACCGGCCCTGCTTCCGCCATCAGTGCTTCCACCCCGGCACGCTGGGACAAGTCTCCGCCGACGTGCCGCGCGCCCAGTTCCGAGCACAGTGCCGCGATTGTGGCCGCCTCGCCGAACCCGGACAGCACCACCTCTGCGCCCTCGGCCCGGAGCGCCCGCGCAATCGCGAGGCCGATGCCTGAGGTTGATCCGGTAATCAGCGCGCGCTTACCGTGCAGAAACATGCTCGACTCCAGATGCTTGGGCTTTATGGATTGGAGCCATTGCCGGACGGCCCGCGCCTGTCCAGTGCTCCGGGAGGAAAACACCATGCGGCTCGACGATTTTGATCCGAATGCCATCAATGTCGAAGACCAGCGCGGCGGAGGGTTCTCGGTCGGCGGCGCGGGCGGCAAGGTCGGTTGCGGCACGCTGGTGATCGCGCTGATCGCGGCGGTGGTGTTCGGGGTTGATCCCACAGCGATGCTGGGCGGGGTACAGGATGTTCAGCAGCAGGCCCCGGTGCAAACCCAGGGCGGCACCGACGCGACCAGTTCCTGCACCACTGATCCGATCAGCCGCGAAACCTGCGCGGCGCTGTCGTCGCTCAACAAAACTTGGGCTCCGGTGTTTGCCGCCGCGAATGTCCAGTTCCAGCAGCCCAAACTGGTGTTCTATTCGCAGATGGGCCGCTCGGGCTGCGGTTCGGCGCAAAGCGCGATGGGGCCGTTCTATTGCCCATCTGACCAAGGCATCTACATCGACACCGACTTTTACAAGGAAATGGAACAGCGGATGGGTGCGGGCGGCGATTTCGCGCGCGCCTATGTGATCGCGCACGAATATGGCCATCATATCCAGACCCTGACCGGGGTGGCGGACCAGATCCGCTCGCTCCAGTCGCAGCGCCCCAATGCCGCGAACCAGCTCCAAGTGCGGATGGAATTGCAGGCAGATTGCTACGCCGGCGTCTGGGCTGCGAAGAACAAGGACCGGATCGAAGCCGGCGATATGGAGGAAGGCCTCAACGCTGCGCACTCGATTGGCGACGATACCCTGATGCGCAACGCGGGCCGCCGCCCCACGGAAGCGTCGTTCACCCACGGCACCAGCGCACAGCGGGTCGAATGGCTGCGGCGCGGCTTGCAATCGGGCGACGATACAACCTGTGACGCGTTGATGCAGCGCTGATGCGGCTGAGTGACTGCCACAATATCGATGACTTCCGCCGCCTCGCCAAACAGCGGCTGCCCTGGCCGGTGTTCGATTACATCGACGGCGCAGCCGATGACGAGCTGACCAAGGCCCGCAATACCGCCGCTTTTGCCGATGTCGATCTTGTGCCCGATGTGCTGGCCGGCGTGGCAGAGATCGATACCAGCTGCATGATCATGGGCCGCCGATCCGCGCTCCCGCTCATGCTCTCCCCCACCGCCTTGCAGCGGGTGTTCCACTGGCAAGGCGAGCGCGCGGTGGCGCGCGCGGCGGAGAAATTCGGGCTGTGGTTCGGCATTTCCAGTCTGGCCACGGTCAGCATCGAAGAAATCGGCGCGATGAGCGCCGGGCCCAAGCTGTTCCAGCTCTACGTTCACAAGGACAAGGGCCTTAACGCCAGCATGATCCAGCGCTGCCAGGCCGCGCAGTTCGATGCCATCGCGCTGACGGTGGACACCATCGTTTCGGGCAAACGCGAACGCTGCCTGCGTTCGGGCTTCACCTCGCCGCCGCGCATCACCCCGGCTTCGGCGCTGAGTTATGCAATCAAGCCGCGCTGGGCGCTGGACTATGTGTTCCGCGAAAAGTTCGCTCTGCCCAACCTCGATACCCATGTGCGCGCCGGCACCAGCGAACCGGTTTCGATTCAGCGCTATTTCAACGAAATGCTCGACCCCGCGATGGACTGGCAAGTGGCCGAGCAAATCCGCAACGACTGGGGCGGCACCTTCTGCCTGAAAGGGATTATGAGTGCCGCCGACGCGCGCCGCGCAGTCGAAATCGGCGCTGACGCGATCATGATCAGCAATCACGGCGGGCGGCAACTCGACGGCGGCCGCGCGCCATTTGACCAGCTGCGCGAAATTGTCGACGCGGTTGGCGGTGAGATCGAGATCATCTGCGATGGCGGGGTCCGGCGCGGCACCCATGCCCTGAAGGCGCTGTGCAGCGGCGCGACGGCGGCCTCAGGCGGGCGGCTGTATCTCTACGCGCTGGCCGCCGCCGGACAGGACGGCGTGGAACGCGCCATTGCCATCCTCAAAGACGAGATCGAGCGCGGGATGCGGCTGCTGGGGGTGACGGCGGTGGATCAGCTAACCGAAGACCGGCTGCGGCAGCGGTAAGCCATCCTCTCCCAATGGGAGAGGGGGGCCATCCGCAGGATGGTGGAGTGGCGCCCGCGAGTACTCCTGACCTCGCGCAATAGCGCGCGCTTTGAGCCAGTTTGGGAGTACCGGACTGTGCCTCTCCCCCACTGCGTGGGTCCCCTCCCCTTGAAGGGGAGGAAGCCTAAACCTCCAGCTCGCGCTTGCCCACCGCACTCCAGTCAACTTTTCGCGTGGCATACATCACCCCGGCGAGCGCCACGAACAGCAGCACCGAACCGA
>JANORN010000014.1:0-6605 GCA_031415355.1 Novosphingobium sp.
CGCAACGCAGCCGCCTCCCCCGCGATCAGCGTCAAGTCGCCTTGCTGCGCCAGCAAGTGCTGCACCGCTGCCTTGAAGCGTTTGCGATCCGCCTGCACGCGCGGGCCTTGCACTGCCGAGCCTTTGGAACGGTTAAGCATCCGGTAGTGAATCGCCCCGGCATCCGCCGCACGCGCAATGATCCCGTCAAACGCATCGACCTCGCGCACCAGATGGCCTTTGCCCAGCCCGCCAATCGCCGGATTGCAGCTCATTGCACCGATGGCATCCAGATCAAAACTGACCAGCGCGACCCGCGCGCCCATCCGCGCCGCCACCGCCGCCGCCTCCACGCCGGCGTGGCCCCCGCCGATTACGATGATGTCAAACTGCTGCATTCCGCCCGGGCCTTAGCGCAAGGGTGTTTCACGTGGAACAGGTTTTGGTGGAGTACGCGGATTTGAGGGGGCGATGGGCCCCGAAGCGGAGGCTAACCCTACTTCCCGATACAAAACCGCCCGAACAGCGCATCAAGCATATCCTCGGTCGTCGTCCGCCCCAGCAGCGCGTCAAAGCTCACCCGCGCCAAACGCAAGGCTTCTGCCAGCAGCAGCAGGTCAGCCTCATGATGCGCGGCGCTCAGCGCGCGCGCTGCCTCACGGAGATGTTTGTGCTGGCGTTCGTTGAGCGCTGCCTCGCCCGGTTTGGGCAGCGCGCCGCGCGCGGTTTCGATCAGGTCGGCGCGCAGGGCGTCGATGCCGCTACCGCTGATCGCGGAGATGCGGTGGCGCGGGGACACCTTCAGATCAGCATCGATCCGGTCAATCTGCGCGGCGACTTCCCACGCGCCCGGCGGTCCCTGTCCCTCGGGGCCGAGCCACAGCACCAGATCGGCGCGGTCGAGCGCTTCGAGCGCGCGCTCAATCCCGATGGCTTCCACCGCGTCTTCCACGGCATCATGCAGGCCCGCCGTATCCGCGAACAGAAACGGCAGCCCGGCATAGGCCACCGGGCGCGTCAGGACATCGCGGGTGGTGCCGGGAATCGGGGTGGCAATTGCCGCCTCAGCCTGAACCAAAATATTGAAAAGTGTGCTTTTTCCGGCATTTGGCGGCCCGGCGATGACCACGCGAAAGCCTTCGCGCAGCGCTTCGGCGCGGGGCCGGCCCAGCCAGACTGTCAGCGCGGCTTCCAGATTGCCGAGCTGCGCCGCAAAATCAGCGGGCAGCACCGCCGCGTCATCCTCGTCGGCAAAGTCCAGCACCGCCTCCACCGCTGCAGACAGACCGAGCAATTGGTAGCGCCAATCCTCCACCGCTCCCGAAAACGTACCGCTGGCCATCGCCATCGCCGATTGCCGCTGCAATTCGGTTTCGGCGCTGAGCAGATCGGCCAGACCCTCAGCTTCCGCCAGATCGATCCGGCCATTGGCAAAAGCGCGGCGGGTGAACTCCCCCGGTTCGGCGCGGCGCAGGCCGGGTAGCAGGCTGAGCGCGGCCTCGACCGCGCCAATCACCGCGCGGCCGCCATGGCAATGCAGCTCCGCCGTGTCTTCGCCCGTGGCAGTGCCGGGGCCGGGCAGCCACAGCACCAATGCATGATCGACCGCAGCGCCCGCACTGTCGCGCAAAGTGGCGGCAACCGCACGGCGTTCGGGCGGACAGCGCCCGGCCAGCGCCGCCAGCGCGGCACCAGCTTGCGGGCCGCTGATCCGCAACACCGCAATCGCGGCAGGCGGCGCGCCGCTGGACAAGGCGAAGATTGTGTCGGTCATGGAGTGTGCGCAAGGGCCGGGAGTATTGGCTTGTGCCGCTCCACCATCTTGCAGATGGTCCCCCTCTCCCACCGGGAGAGGAAGGGCTGGCCTCAATCGTCCTTCTTTTTGGAGCCGCTGGCAAAGGCTGCGCCGTTTTCCATGAACGACTGGAACAGCTTCATGCCCACCTGGCCCATCGGAGCGAGCCCTTTGGCGAATTCCTGAACCTGATCGATGCTGCCCGCGCCTTTCATCGCTTTGCCAATGGCGTCGACATAGAACTGGTTGGCCTTGCCCACATCGGGCAGTCCCAGAAAGGTGCGCGCCTCTTCGGGCGTGCAATCGATCTCGACGTTGACTTTCATGGACGCTCTCCTGCTGATCCCTTGGCGCAAGGCTGGCACAGGGCCTTGGCAATGTCCACGCCAAGCGGCTAGGCAGGCACAAAGCCTGCACCAAAGGAACCCGCAATGTCCGCCAATGCCCAGATCCCGACGCTTGATGGCAGCACCACCTTTCCCGCCTATGTCGCGCGGCCAGCGGGCACACCGAGCGCGGCGGTGATCGTGATCCCCGAGATTTTCGGGGTGAACGCCGGGATCCGCCAGAAATGCGATGACTGGGCGGCACGCGGCTATCTGGCGGTTGCACCCGACATTTTCTGGCGGTTTGCGCCCGGGGTTGAGCTCGATGCCGATGTGGAGGCGCAGTTGCAGGAGGCATTCGGCTATTTCCAGCAATATGACGCGAACGACGGCGTGCTCGATATCGAAGCCGCGGTTCACTGGATCCGGCGGGTGCAAGGCACCGCCAAGGTCGGCTGCGTCGGCTATTGTCTAGGGGGCAGGCTGGCTTACCTCGCCGCTGCGCGCACCGATGTGGATGTCTCGGTCGGCTATTATGGGGTGATGATTGACCAGATGCTGGGCGAAAGCCATGCCATCGCCAATCCGCTAATGCTGCACATTCCGACCGCCGATCACTTTGTGCTGCCCGATGCGCAAGCCGCGATTCATGCCGGGCTGGACGATCACCCCAAGGTCACGCTGCACGATTACGTAGGGCTCGATCACGGGTTCGCGGCGGAACTGGGCCAGCGCCGGGACGAAGCCGGGGCGCAGCTTGCCGATGCGCGGACGGCGGCGTTCTTGGCAGCGAATCTGGCTTAGGTCCCGTAGACGTCAATCGCCTGAAAGATGCGGCCGATTGCTTCGCGGTCAGCTTCATCGATTTCAGGCCGCCAGATCTCGAACAACAGCACCACGCGTTGCTGCGGCCCGTTGTTCTGCGCCTCGTGCTCAATCGAATCGTCGAAGATCAGCGGTACGCCGTCCTCCCAGCCGCGCATCTCGCTGCCGACGCGCAAGCAGCATTGCGGCGCGGTCAGGATCGGCAAGTGGCAAATCAGCCGGGTGTTGAGCATTCCGTGGTGCGGCTGAATCTGTGCGCCGGGTAACAGGCGGGACCAGTGCGCATTGGGCGACCGTGCGGGAATTTGCGGCAGCGGTGCATGGTCCAGCGCCTGCATCGTCGCGGGGCAGCGTGCGGCGTTTTCAGCGACGACCATGCCGTTGCGCCAGAAGTGCACCGCGCTCCAGGCTTGCTGGTCCAGCAGCGGGTTGTTCGGCGCGGGGCGGTTGGGGGTGCGCTGCACGTAGGGTTCAAACGCCGTGTTTGGCCAAGTCGGCTCTGTCGCCAGTACCGCCGCCAGTTCGGCCTGCATCTGCGGCACCAGCGCCAACATCGGCTCAAACCACGGAAACAACGCGGGATCGAAGAACCGCTGCTGCGGCAGGCCCGGATAGTAGAACACCTTGGGCTCTTGCAGGTACAGCTGCCGCTGCCCGGTAAGCAATTCTACCGCTTCGGCCATCACCGGCGATAGATTGCCGCCGACCGCATCCAATAAGTGCGCGGTGAATTCTCCGCTGGCCGCGCCGATGAACTGGCCCGCGTGGGTATGCAGCGCAGCCAGCGCCGGGGGAACTGCGCCATCCACCGCAATCTGGTTGCGCGCGGTCTGATAAAAACTGCTCGCAGCCCGCGCATCTCCCGCTTGTTCGCGCAGCCAGCCTTTGTGCAGCAGCGCGCCGACATCGCGCGCGGCCAGGTTCAGCTGGCGGTCCAGCGCGGCTTCGGCGGCGTCGTTCTGCCCCAGCGCCAGCTCGGCATGGGCGAGCGCAGGCCAGGGAAACTCCGCCGCCGGAGCAACTTCCGCCGCCGCACGTAGCAAAGCCGCCGCGCGCGGCATGTCGCGCGCCGCCAGCGCCGCCATGCCATCCCCGATTGCCGCTCGAAAATCGTTGCTCATGGCCCACGCATAGGTAGGCTGCCCGGACCACGCAAGCACAGGAGCGCTTATGTCATCCCACCCCGGAATCGCCGCCTGGCACGCCTATATTGACAGCGAAAGCCCGGAGGCGCTGGCCGATCTGCTCGCGGATGACGCTGTCTTCCACTCCCCCGTGGTGCACACGCCGCAAGTGGGCAAGGCCAAGGTGATGTCCTACCTGCTCGCCGCCGCGCAAGTGCTCAACGGCGATGGCTTCCGCTATGTCCGCGAAGTGGTCGACGGCGACAATGTCATGCTAGAATTCGTCAGCGAGCTCGACGGGATCACGATCAACGGGATCGACCTGATCCACTACAACACCGACGGCAAAATCGATGATTTCAAAGTGATGGTCCGCCCGCTGAAGGCGATCAACAAAGTCTGGGAAATGATGGGGGCGCAGCTTCAGGCGGCGGGTTGAAGCGCACTTCGGAGCAGTTCGAGCCGCCGTGCGATGCCGGCACAAGGCAAGTCCACCACGTCATAACCATAACGCTTCCATGCTGCTGTCACCGCTTGGTCACTTGCGACAGCACCAGCCCAGTCCTGTATCCGTTCGGCGTCCTGCACATAGATTTCCGCCCAAGCCGGCGCGCGAAAGATCGGGCCCGTGTAGCGCAATTCGCGGCACGCACGGTCTATTTCCAACGAAACCGGCAGCGCTGCGACATCCAGAAATCCCACGACATCAGGAAAACCGCGATCAAAGATCACAGGTCCGGCGTGTCCGGCAAAGCGTTCGAACTCATGGTGGTGCGCTTCCAGCATGGCTTCGGCGAAACCCAGTGGATCGCGCGTGCGTAGTTCCATTCCACCGGATTTCTGCAACAGCTGGCGCGCGACCTCTGGCGAGGTGGTGAAGCCTTCCTCCGAAGCCGCATCGAGCAACGTTGTTTTCCCCGCCCCCGGCGCGCCAGTGATGACAACGCGGTAGGGCTGGGGCATTGCCAACCTACTGATTCATCGTCGCGAAGAAGTCTTCGTTGCTCTTTGAATCCTTCATCTTGTCGAGCAGGAATTCCATCGCATCGATCGTGCCCATCTGCATCAGGATGCGGCGCAGTACCCACATCTTGCTGAGCTTGTCCTTGGCGACCAGCAGTTCTTCCTTGCGGGTGCCCGACTTGCCGACGTCAAGTGCGGGGAAGATGCGCTTGTCGGAAACCTTGCGGTCGAGCACGATTTCCGAGTTGCCGGTGCCCTTGAATTCTTCAAAGATCACTTCGTCCATCCGGCTGCCGGTATCGATCAGCGCGGTGGCGATGATCGAGAGGCTGCCGCCTTCCTCGATGTTCCGCGCCGCGCCGAAGAAGCGCTTGGGGCGTTGCAACGCATTGGCGTCAACGCCGCCGGTCAGAACCTTGCCCGAGCTGGGCACAACGGTGTTGTAAGCGCGGCCCAGGCGGGTGATTGAATCCAAGAGGATCACCACATCGCGCTTGTGCTCGACGAGCCGTTTAGCCTTTTCGATCACCATTTCAGCAACTTGAACGTGGCGCGTGGCGGGTTCGTCGAAGGTCGAGGAAATCACCTCGCCCTTGACCGAGCGCTGCATGTCGGTGACTTCTTCGGGGCGTTCATCGACCAGCAGGACGATCAGGAACACCTCGGGGTGGTTATCGGTGATGGCCTTGGCGATGTTCTGCAGCAACACGGTTTTACCCGTGCGCGGCGGCGCGACGATCAGCGCGCGCTGGCCTTTGCCCTGGGGACTGATGATGTCAATCACCCGCGCCGACTTATCTTTGACGGTCGGATCAAGCGTATCGAGGCTAAGCTTTTCGTCCGGATACAGCGGTGTCAGGTTATCGAAGTTGACCCGGTGGCGCACCGCTTCGGGATCATCGAAGTTGACGCTGATCAGCTTGACGATCGCAAAATAGCGCTCGCCATCCTTGGGCGCGCGAACTTCGCCTTCAACCGTATCACCCGTGCGCAGACCCCATTTGCGGACCTGATTGGGCGAGACATAGATATCATCGGGCCCGGCCAGATAGTTCGCTTCAGGGCTGCGCAGAAACCCGAACCCGTCGGTCAACACTTCAATCGTGCCCTGACCGATGATGTCCTCTCCGTCTTCAGCCATTTCCTTTAGAATCGCGAACATCAGATCCTGACGGCGCATCGTCGATGCTGCTTCAACCTCCAGCTCTTCGGCCATCTCGACCAGCTCGGCCGGGGTCTTTTTCTTGAGTTCTTTCAGGTGCATCAGCCGCGATCTTTCGGTGGGTATTCGTGTAAAATGTCTGGGTGGCCATAGGGCTTGGAGAAAGCAGACCGTTTGCCCACGTCAAATTTCGCAGGCTGTCACCAGATGAATGGCCTCGCAATTATGCCTGCCAGCGCGCCAAGTCAACGCCAACCTGTCATTCAGAATGGGCGGACAACAACCAGAATAACGATCACAGCGGCAGCGATGCCGGGAATCTCGTTGATCATCCGCAGCTGCTTGCCACTCAGCCGCCGTTCGCCCTCGGCCAATTTTGCGGCATAGCCAGCCAACCAGACGTGATAAGCACTCAGCGCCAACACCAACGC
>JANORN010000015.1:0-1988 GCA_031415355.1 Novosphingobium sp.
AGCGGCGCAGCCAGCAAGGCCCGCAGCGGGCGGGGCAGCGGTTCGGCCGCCCCCAGCAATGCGCGCACCAGCGGCAGCAGAAACAGGAATGCGGTGACGTGGCTCGACACCGGATTGCCGGGCAGGCCCAACACCAGCTGCTGGTCCCGCCGCGCGACCAGCAGCGGCTTGCCCGGCTTGATCGCCACCCGCCAAAATTCGAGCGCCGCGCCCCAGTCCGCCAGCACCGGGCGAACAATATCGTGATCGCCCACCGATGCCCCGCCGCTGGTCACGATCAGATCGGATTTGGCCGCGCCGTCCAGCGCGGCGCGCAGGGCTTCGGCCTGGTCAGGCACCGGACCAACGCGCGTAACTTCGCAGGGCAGATCGGCGAGCATTGCAGCGAGCATCGCGCCATTGCTGGCAGGAACCTGGTGCGGTTCGCAGCAATCGGCCTCAGCGGCCAGTTCGTCCCCGCAGTCGATGATGGTGATGCGCGGCAGACGCCGCACTGCCAGATGCCGCTGCCCCGCCGCCAGCGTCAGCGCGAGCAACGCCGGGTTGACGCGCGTGCCGAGCGGGGCGAGCACCGCGCCCTCGGCAAAATCGCTGCCGCGGCGGCGAATATGGCGGTCCGCCTGCCCGGGGCCGTCGCCGGTCAGCACGATCCGGCCGTGGTGGATCTCGACGTCTTCTTGCACGATTACCGCCCCGGCCCCTTCGGGGATCACGGCCCCGGTGGAAATTCGCACGGCTTGGCCGGGCACAATGGCGCCTGCAAACGGATGCCCCGCTGCGCTTTCGCCGACCAGTTGCCACGGCCCCGCCAGATCGGTCGCCGCAACGGCATAGCCATCCATTGCGGAGAGATCACACGCGGGCTGGGTCCGTTCGGCGACCAGTGGCGACGCGAGATAGCGCCCCAGCGCGCTCGCCACATCGACCCGTTCGAGCGGGAGCGGCTCGGCCAGCGCCAGCAGCCGCGCCTGGGCTTCGGCGAGGTCCAGCGGCGCGCTCAACCCGCGTCTGCCCGCCAATCACCCGATTTGCCGCCGCGCTTTTCGATCAACCGCAAGTCTTCGATCACCATGCCCTTGTCGAGCGCCTTGGCCATGTCGTAAAGCGTGAGCAATGCCACCGAAACCGCTGTTAGCGCTTCCATTTCGACGCCGGTCTTGCCGGTCAGGGTGGTGGTGGCGGTCGCTTCCACCGCTGCGTCAGTCAGCGCGAAATCGAGCGTGACGCTGTCGAGCGCGAGCGGGTGGCACAGTGGGATCAGTTCGGCGGTCTTCTTCGCCGCCATGATTCCGGCAATTCGCGCGGCGGCGAGCACATCGCCCTTGGGGACTGCGCCGTCGCGGATCGCGTTCAGGGCAGTGGCGGACATCCGGATTCGCCCGCGCGCCACGGCGATGCGCTGGCTCGCCGCCTTACCGCCGACATCGACCATCCGGGCCTTGCCCTGCTCGTCCAGGTGAGTCAGGGTGTTCATCTTAAGCGCGGCCATTCTGAATAAGCTGATGAAGTTGACAGGGTCCTGAGGAAATTATTCCGGGCGGTCCGCACTGCCAGTAGCGCCCGTGCGCGACCGCTGCGGGGTTTACAGATTGGTTGGGATGCACACTGGTTCATCCGCGCTCCATGCCAGATTGCGGAGCTGTAGGACAGCCCGTGTCCGACTGTCAGCAACAACCCGCACATCGACCTACACCGGCTGACCTGAGCGTCTCGAAAGACTGTCTTTTTTTTGGAGCCGTTTTACGTGCGGCACGAAGGTCTGAGTGATGGTTGACCTTCGGTCGCCTTCGGCTCGACAGGCTCAGCATGGACGGGTTTGGGTTTGAGATGAATTTCACCCCCCCAATAGCGCCCGCGTTGCCGCTGCAATATCATCTTGCCGCATCAAGCTCTCACCTACCAGAAAGGTCCGCACCCCCACTGCTGCCATCCGCGCGCAATCGGCGTGACTGGCAATCCCGCTTTCGCAGACCAGCAGCACGTCCGCT
>JANORN010000016.1:0-2452 GCA_031415355.1 Novosphingobium sp.
CCGGTCCTCGCGCGGACGGTCATCACGTGGGCGGTCATCACGTGGGCGGTCGTCACGGGGCTGTTCTTCACGCTCGCGGCGCTGATAGCTCGGCTGATCGAAAGCGGGGAAATCGCTTTCGACGGAGAATTCACCGGCTTCCTCGGCGCTTTCCTCCGCACCGCCTTCCCAGCGGTCATCACGGCGCAGGCGCTGTTCTTCCTGGCGGTTGCGCTGATCCGCCAGCACCCGGAAGTAGTGATCGGCAAATTGCAGGTAATACTCGGCCTGGACCCGGTCCCCGTTGAGGTGCGAATCCTGCGCCAGCTTGCGGTACTTTTCCAGCAGCTGCGGCGCATTGCCCCGCGCCCTGCTGTCAATCCGGTTGAGCTGTTGCCCGCCAACACCGCCAGCACCGCCATTGCCGCCCGGACGATTGGGCCGACCACGCCGACGATTGTTATTAATGTTGCTGTTGTTACGATTATTGTTGTTCAAGGGTACAAATCCCCACTCCGGCGGTCACACCCGATTGCCGGGTCTCTTCGCCGCATGATTTTCTGCCACGGTCGCCACACTGCGATTCGTGTCCCGACATTTGCGACGCAGTGGAGCCGATGGGCCCGCCCGATTGCAAATGGTGGAATTGGCCTGCGGGAAGCGCGCACTCGCTAACCGGCGTTGGCCTGTGGTGGCGTTTAGGCGGTGATCGCTGCCTTGCCAAGCGGAATTTGCAAGGCGAGCGCACGCGGACGTTCACCCAAGTCATGGTGCACTTGCACTGCAAACCCGGCCGCTGCCGCAATCGCGCTGACCGCCTGCGCTTGACTCGCCCCGATTTCCACCATGGCCAGCCCGCTCGGACGCAGCAAACCGGGCAGTTGCGGGATCAGCACGTGATAGTCATCAAGGCCATCAACGCCTGCAAACAGTGCGCTTGCCGGTTCGTGGTTCCGCACCGACGGAGCCAGATCGGCGTCCAGCTCCACATAAGGCGGATTGGCCAGGATCAGATCAAACTGCCCCAACGTCGCCGCCCAGCCGGGCTGGTGCCAGTCGGCCAACGAAAACTCCGCCCGGTCGGCCAGGTCCAGCCCCACTGCGTTGCGCCTCGCAAGGGCCAGCGCGGCGTCGCTGCGGTCAATCCCGACCCCGCTGGCCTCCGGCAATTCGGACAGCGCCGCCAGCAGCAGCGCGCCCGAGCCGGTGCCGCAATCGAGCACACGGCGCGCAGCGGGCCGCTCGGCCAGCGCCACTTCGATCAGCACCTCGCTATCCCCGCGCGGGATCAGCACGGCAGGGGAGACATCGAACTGCAGCCCGAAAAATTCCTGATGCCCGCGAATATAGGCCACCGGCTCATGCGCGGCGCGGCGCGCGATCAGCCCCGCGAATGCCGCAGGCACCGGGTCCGCCATCCGCCGCAGGAACAGATCGGACCGGCTGACCCCCAGCGCCTCGGCCATCAGCAATTCGGCGTCGCGGCGGGCGGTGTCGGTTCCCGGGCCTAGCAAGCCCGGCCCCAGCAAAGTGGTGGCGGCGCGGATCGCGTCGGTAACAGTGGAGGCTTGGTCCAGCGTCATTCACCCAGCGCCGCCAGCCGCTTGGCCTGATCTTCCGCCGTCAGCGCATCGATCAGTTCGCCCAGGCCGGAGCCTTCGAGGATTTCGGGCAAGCGGTGCAGCGTCAGGTTGATCCGGTGATCGGTGACCCGGCCCTGCGGGAAGTTGTAAGTGCGGATGCGCTCGCTGCGGTCGCCCGACCCCACCATCGCCTTGCGCGCCTCGGCCTCCACCCCGTGGGCTTCGGCGCGCTTCAGGTCATACAGCCGCGTGCGCAGCACCTGCATCGCCTTGTCCTTGTTCTTGTGCTGGCTGCGCTGGTCCTGCTGGATCACCACCAGCCCGGTCGGCAAGTGCGTGAGGCGCACGGCGGAATCGGTGGTGTTCACATGCTGACCGCCTGCGCCCGAGGCGCGGTAGATGTCGATCTTGATGTCATTCGGATCAAGCTGCACGTCCAGCTCATCGGGCTCGGGCAGCACCGCCACCGTCGCCGCGCTGGTGTGGATCCGTCCCCCGCTTTCGGTCACCGGCACGCGCTGGACCCGGTGGACCCCGCTTTCATACTTCAACCGGGCGAACACCCCGGTGCCGGTCACGTTGGCCACCACTTCCTTGAACCCGCCGATATCGTTGGCATTGGCGCTGACGATTTCCATCTTCCAGCCCTGCTCCGCCGCGAACCGCTCGTACATCCGCAGCAGGTCGGCGGCGAACAGCGCGGCTTCATCGCCCCCGGTCCCGCCGCGGATTTCCAGCATGGCCGGGCGCGCATCGGCCGAATCGCGCGGCAGCATGGCCACGGCGAGCGCGTGCTCGGTAGGGAGCAGCTTGGCGTTCAGCTCGGCGAGTTCCTCGGCAGCCATCGCCTTCATTTCAGGATCGGCCAGCATTGCCGCCAGCCCGGCGAT
>JANORN010000017.1:0-2877 GCA_031415355.1 Novosphingobium sp.
ATTTCGCGATTGAGCTATTTCTACAAGCACGAAAGCTGCGGGCAATGTACTCCTTGCAGGGAGGGCACAGGCTGGATGTGGCGCGTGATGGAACGGATGCGCGAAGGCAATGCCGACGTGTCCGAAATCGACACCTTGTTCGAAGTGACCAAGCAGGTTGAAGGCCACACCATCTGCGCGCTGGGCGACGCGGCGGCTTGGCCGATTCAGGGGCTGATCAAGCATTTCCGGCCAGAGATGGAGCGGCGGATTGCGGAACGCGGCGGGATGCTGGAGGCGGCGGAATGAGCTGGTTTCGCTCAAAGCGCAAAATTGCAACCGAAGCGGCAACGCAATCACTGCGCCCGTTAATAGGTCTTGCCCAGATGTCGGGTGGCATGTCGCTTTGGATGTGGAGAGACCCTTATTTGCTTGGTTATATGACTTACACTGCTTCATTTTACGCGAAAGCGGAAACGAACGGGAAAGCTAGCCATACCGACATAGGTTTTGCGCTGATGGATGCCTTTTCCAATGTATCGAACATCAACGGTCAGTCCATAACTGAAACGTCTGTCGTGATGGCAGAGGCCAAGAACGAGGATTATCAGGCTGGAAGTAGCGATGCCATGACGGTTGCGATGTATTCCGCAGGCATAATTGATAACAACGTCGATGACCCTTTGATAAGGCTTGGCAAGGCGCACGCGGACGCGATGGGCGGCATGATGGGGCCTGACTATAATGCAGCCGTCGTCGGCGGAATGATTCACGGCTCATTTGTTGAGCGTGTCAAAGAGATGCGGAAAGACGAAAATGCCTAAAGTCACCGTAGACGGCCTCGAAATCGAAGTCCCGGCAGGCGCGACTGTCTTGCAGGCGTGCGAGCTGGCGGGGAAGGAAATTCCGCGGTTCTGCTATCATGAGCGGCTGTCCATCGCGGGCAATTGCCGCATGTGTCTTGTGGAAGTTGCCCCCGGGCCGCCCAAGCCGCAGGCGAGCTGTGCGCTGCCCGCGACCGAGGGGCAGATTATCAAGACCGACAGCGCGATGGTCAAAAAGGCGCGCGAAGGGGTGATGGAGTTTTTGCTCATCAACCACCCGCTCGACTGCCCGATTTGCGACCAAGGCGGCGAGTGCGACTTGCAGGACCAGAGCATCGCTTACGGACGCGGCGCATCGCGTTATGACGAAAACAAGCGCGCGGTCACCGAGAAATATATGGGGCCCATCGTCAAGACGGTGATGACGCGCTGCATCCAGTGTACGCGCTGCATCCGCTTTGCCGAGGAAGTGGCAGGCATCGAGGAAATCGGCGCGATCGGGCGCGGCGAGAATATGCAGATCACCAGCTATCTCGAACGCGCGGTGACCAGCGAACTGTCGGGCAATGTCGTTGACCTGTGCCCGGTCGGCGCGCTGACGTCGAAGCCTTACGCATTCGAAGCGCGGCCGTGGGAGCTCAAGAAAACGCCGAGCATCGACGTGATGGACGCGGTCGGCACCAACATCCGCCTCGACAGCCGGGGGCGTGCCGTGTTGCGCGCGCTGCCGCGGATCAACGATGATGTGAACGAGGAATGGGCGTCGGACAAAACCCGCCATGCGGTCGATGGCTTGACGCACCGGCGGCTCGACAAGCCTTATGTCCGCAAAGACGGCAAGCTGGTCGCGGTGAACTGGGCGGAGGCGTTTGAGGCTATCAAGGCGAACTGGTCTGGGGCGGCAGCGGTGATTGCTGGCGATCAGGTCGATTGCGAAACGATGTTTGCGGCGCGCGAACTGGCGGGGGCAAGAATGCTCGAAGGACGTCAGACAGGATTGGCTTATGACACCTCAAGCTTGAGCGCGGTCAACTTCAACACAACAATTGCGGGCATCGAAAATGCCGATGTGATTTTGCTCGTCGGCAGCGATACCCGCCGTGAAGCTTCGCTGGTCAACACGCGTATCCAGAAGGCTGTTCGCAAGCGCGGAGCAAAAGTGTTTGCCATCGGGCCGGCCATTGATCTGACTTATAAAGTCGAGTGGTTGGGTGATGAGTTGGGCGCGCTGACCAAGGCACCAAAGGCTTTCGCTGATGCGCTCAAGAGCGCCGAACGCCCTGCGATAATTGTTGGCGGCGGTGCACTTCGTTATGAAGGCGTTCACGGTGCGGCTATGGCCTTTGCCAAGAAGTATAAGCTGGTCAAGGATGGTTGGAACGGTTTCAACGTCCTGCATTTCGCCGCAGCACGGATGGGCGGGCTGATGCTTGGCTACGCGCATGATGGCGGCATCAAAGCACTGGCAGCGAAGAAGCCGAAGCTTACTTTTTTCCTAGGCGCCGATGAGGTCGACTATTCGCTGTTTGCCGACAGCTTCAAAGTCTATGTCGGCCACCACGGCGACAATGGCGCGCACTACGCCGATGTAATCTTGCCGGGTGCTGCTTATAGCGAGAAATCAGGCACCTACGTAAACCTCGAAGGCAGGGTGCAGCGCGGCGAACGTGCCGTGTTCCCGCCCGGCGACGCGCGTGAGGATTGGGCGATTTTCCGGGCGCTGTCCGATGTGCTGGGCAAGCGGTTACCATTTGATACCACCGACGCGCTTCGTACTGAAATGGCGAAAGCGGTTCCGGCGCTGGGCGTCGAAGGCCTTGCCAATTATGGCTGGTCGGAACCCAAATTGCCGTCCACGGTCAGCGGCAAAATCGCCGATTACCCGATCAAGGATTTCTACCTCACCAACGCCATCTGCCGCGCATCGGAAACGATGCAGCGTTGCTCGGCCGAGCTCGTGCATGGCGAACAGTTTCTGGAGGCGGCGGAATGATTTCGCTCCCGCACTCAACCTTTTTCGTCATCCTGAACTTGTTTCAGGATAACGAGCGACAGTGCGCTGTGCTGAAACAAG
>JANORN010000018.1:0-5383 GCA_031415355.1 Novosphingobium sp.
GCGGCCTATGGCTATGTGGTGGACTATGCCGATCTGCACTTTGGCACATTCCGCCCGTTCCTGATCTTCAACCTGGCCGACGCGGCGATCACCATCGGGGTGCTGTTAATCCTTGCCCGATCCTTCCTTTCGCGCGACAAGCGCGCTGATAACGATGCGGGCACGCCCGCGACGGAGAGCTGACCATGCGTAAATACTCTGCCCTGATCGCTGTAGCTGCGGCTGCCACGCTGCTGTCCGGATGCAGCAGCGGCGGCCTGTTCGGGCGTGACCGGCCCGATGAATTCGCCGTGCAGCGCCAGGCACCGCTGGTGGTTCCGCCAGATTTTGCGCTGACCCCGCCCGCCCCCGGCGCGCCGCGGCCATCGGATGCCAATGCGCAGCAGCAAGCCGTTGATGCGCTGTTCGGTCCGCCCGCGCCGCGCAGCGACGTGGAGCGCACCACGATTGGCCGGGCCGGCACCTCGGTCCCCGCAATCCGCTCCACCGTGGGCGATCCGGGGACTAATACGGTGGCCAAAGGCGACGTAACCCGCGATATTCTGGCCGCCCCGCAAGGCGATGGCCGCGAAGCCCAGGCGGTGATCCCGAGCTGAGGCCTGGGGTTTGCGCTGCCGTTCAAAGGAGCTCGCCGAAAGGCGGGCCTTTTTTGATTCACGCCAAGACGCCAAGAGCTAAGTGCTGCGCCGCAGGTGCTGGGATTCCCAGCCACGAATCAAGCTTCAGGGTGACAGTGTCACCCTGAGCAACACAGAGTTATATTTATTTTACAATGATTTAAAAGTTTTGAACTGGGTGACACATTGCAAGAAAAATCGAAATAGGGGTTCATATCCGTTCAGGCAGCAACTGGCATACCATGCCCTGCCAATGTAGGAAAACCGAACCGCATCGGGCGCTCATTGCGGACAGCGCTGGGCCAGTTGAGATCTACGGGCTTCGCCGCAAACGCCAAGATCTTGGCGTCTGGGCGTGCAACCCGGCTAGGGTTCCGTGACCCGGCGTGCTTCGCTGACCAGCAATTTGTCGATCTTGCGGCCGTCCATGTCGACCACTTCGAACCGCCAGCCGGCTGCGGTGAAATGCTCGCCTTCGCTGGGCAAGCGTTTGAGCACCGACAGCACGAACCCGGCGGCAGTGGCATAGTCACGCTGTTCGGGCAGATCGAAGCCGAGCCGGTCGGCCAGCACATCGGCGGGCAACGCGCCCGAGACCAGCAGCGAGCCGTCTTCGCGTTCGATCAGCATCGGGCCGTCGCCAGCATCCTGGTGGCTGACGAAATTGCCGACAATCGCCATCAGCAGATCGGCCGGAGTGACTACCCCTTCCAGATGGCCATATTCGTCATGGACCAGCGCCATCGACACATCAGATTGCTGTAACAGCCGCAGCGCGTCCATCGCGTCCAGCTGATCGGGGATGATCTCGGCCTTTTTCATCAGCCGTGCGAGTTGCAGGCGCTTGCCATTCAACAGCACCGCCTGCACATCGCGGACCTTGACCACGCCGATCACATTATCGGGCGAGCCGTCAGACACCGGCAGCAGCGAATGCGGGCTTTCCTTCAGCATCGCGCGCACTTCGTCCTCGCTGGCGCGGCGGTCAATCGTGTCAAGCTCGGTGCGGGGGGTCATCAATTCGCGCACCGGGCGATCCGCCAGCCGCATGATGCCCGACATGATCTGGCGCTCGTCCTCCTCGATCACGCCCGAGCGGGTGGCTTCGGCAAAAATCATATGCAGTTCTTCTGCCGTCACCTCCGCCTCGCCGCTGTGGCGCACGCCGGTCAGCCGCAGCAGCAGGCTGGAGCTCTTGTCGAGCAGCCAGACGACCGGCGCGGTGATTTTTGCAACGATGGTCATTGGCACCGCTGCGACTGTGGCAATCCGTTCCGCCGCGCGCAGCGCCAGCTGCTTGGGCACCAGCTCACCAATAACCAGGCTGAAATAGGTGGTCGCCGCGATCACCACGGCAAAGCCGGTGTTATCCGCAAACCGGTCTGGCACGCCCAGCGCCGCCAGCCGTTCCCCCAAGGGCCCGCCCAGCCGCGCGCCGGAATAGGCACCCGCGATGATCCCCACCAGGGTGATCCCGATCTGCACGCTGGACAGGAACTTGCCCGGATCTGCGGCGAGCCGGATCGCGGTCTGCGCGCCCTTGCTGCCCCGCTCCGCTGCGACTTTCAGCCGCGCGGTGCGCGCCGAAACAATCGCCAGTTCCGACATGGAAAACAGGCCATTCAGCAGGATCAGCCCTGCAATAATGAAAACGTCGGACCAGGGAAAAGGTGTCACGCCGACTGTGATAGCAGAAAATCCAGCGCAGGGGAAAGCCTGCTTGGCGCAAGATGGAACCTTTGGCGTGCCAAGTCGTTGACAATTATCAGGTGAAGCTTGCATTCATGTAACCTGGCCTAGGTTTCACCACACATTGACCGGCTCAGGCCAACCAACATAAAAGAGGGGATCGCCCATGTTTAGAAGTCGCCTGCTCGTATCGAGCTTTTCCGCCATTGCGCTGATGACCGTATCGGGCTGCGTCACCGATCCCAACACCGGGAACCGCGTGATTTCACGCACCGCCATCGGCGGCGTGGGCGGCGTGCTCGCTGGCGGGCTGCTGGGCGGACTGATCGGCGGCAAAACCGGCCGGATCGTCGGCGCGGGCCTTGGCGGGGTCGCCGGCGCGGCAGTCGGCTATCAGATGGACCAGCAGATCAAGGAACTGAAGGAACAGACCGCCGGTTCCGGGGTCGACGTGACCGAAGTCGATGGCGGCTCCGCGATTCTGGTCAACCTGCCCGATGGCGTAACCTTCGCCACCGGCAGCGCCACGATCACCCCGACGTTCAAATCCACGCTGGATCAAGTGGCGGCCTCGCTGGTGCAATATCCCAACAGCCTGATCGACGTATACGGCCACACCGACACGGTCGGTTCAACCGCGTCGAACCAGCGCCTGTCCGAAGCACGCGCCCGCGCGGTAACCAACTATCTGACCAGCCGCGGCGTGGCTTCTTCGCGGGTGCGTTGGCAGGGCTATGGGGAAACCCAGCTGAAGGTCGCCACCGGTGACGGCGTGAACGAACCCGCCAATCGCCGGGTCGAAATCAAGATCGTGCCGATCACGCAGGAAGACGTCGCCGCAGCACGGGCTGGCGGGAACTAACGCACTTCCTCTCCCGGTGGGAGAGGGGAACCAGCGAAGCTGGCGGAGTGGCACAAGCAAGTACTCCTAACCGCGCAGCAACAACCCAGTTCGTTGCGCGAAGTCAGGAGTATCAGCTTGTGCCCCTCCCCGATCGGGGAGGAAGGTTATCCTGCCAACTCTCGCGCCCGCGCCGCCAGCCGTTCCACCGCTGCGGCGTGAATTCCCGGCGCACTGACCAGCAGGCCAAAGGCGCGCGGATCGCGCTTGTTATAGCCCAACGCCTGCCCGAACACGTCGGTTGTCGCCGCGCCCGCCTCGCGCGCGATCAGCGCCGCCGCCCCGATATCCCATTCGTAGCCCCAGCGCAGCGTGGCCAGCAGATCGGCCTCATCCGCCGCGACCATCGCAATTCGCAAGGCAATGGAATTGGGCTGATCAACCAGCACCAGATCGCTGTCAGCCTTGGGCAAGGCCTGCGCGGGAACCCGCGCGCCGGGTAACTCCGTCCGCTGGCTGGCGCGCAGTCGCAGCCCGTTGCGCCAGGCCCCGTGTCCCGCCTGAGCATGCCAGAATTCCCCGCGCGCCGGGGCATCGAGCATGCCCAGCAGCGGCCTTCCAGCGCTGACCAGCGCGACTGAAATCGCCCAACCCGGCCGCCCGCGCACGAAATCGCGGGTGCCGTCGATCGGATCGACCAGCCAGATCAAATCGTCGTCCAGCCGTTCGGGGGCATCGATGGTTTCTTCGGACAGCCAGCCAGCACTGGGCAGCAACAGGCCCAGCTCGCGCTTCAGGAAGCTGTCCACCGCCATATCGGCCTCGCTGACGAAATCACCCGGCGATTTTTCCCACACTGCTGGTGCATGGCCGTGCCCTGGCCAGCGCGCGAGCGCCATCCGCCCGGCTTCGCGGACAATGGCTGCAAGGCGGGCGTGATCGATCATTGCCGCCCTGTTTGTGGCGACAGTCACGACTTTGCAAGACGCGCCCCCTCCGCAACGCTACCTACCCCGTGATTTAAGGGTCTTTGCAAGTGTGCTGCTCTGTGCTTAGGGCCTCCACATCATCCCGCCCTTTCCGGCCTCCGCCACAGCAGGAACCCACCGATGAACATCCACGAATATCAGGCCAAGGAAGTGCTGGCGAAGTTCGGCGTAGCAGTCCCGCGCGGGATCCCGGCGCTGACCGTGGAAGAAGCCGTCGCGGCGGCCAAGCAACTGCCCGGGCCGCTGTACGTGGTGAAATCGCAGATTCATGCGGGCGGACGCGGCAAGGGCAAGTTCAAGGAACTCGGCCCCGATGCCAAGGGCGGTGTGCGGCTGGCCAGGAGCCTGGAAGAAGTCGAAGCCCACGCGCGCGAAATGCTGGGTAATACGCTGGTCACGATCCAGACCGGGGACGCAGGCAAGCAGGTCAACCGGCTGTACATCACTGATGGGGTGGAAATCGGCCAGGAATTCTACCTCGCGCTGCTGGTGGATCGTGGTTCCAGCCGGATCGCCGTGGTCGCATCGACCGAAGGCGGGATGGATATCGAAACCGTGGCGCACAACACGCCTGAAAAGATCCACACCATTACCATCGATCCTGCCGCCGGATTGCAGCCGCACCATGGCCGCGCCGTGGCCAGTGCACTGGGGCTGAGCGGCGATCTGGCCAAGCAGGCCGCTACCGTGCTCGCCGGGCTTTACGCCGCGTTCGTGGGCACCGATGCCGAGCAGATCGAAATCAACCCACTCGCAGTCTGCCCCTCGCCCGATGGTGACAGGCTGCTGGTGCTCGATGCCAAGATGGCGTTCGATGGCAATGCGATGTTCCGCCACAAGGATCTGGCGACCTTGCGCGATGTGACCGAAGAAGACCCCGCCGAAGTTGAAGCCAGCGAATATGACCTGGCCTATATCAAGCTGGACGGCAACATCGGCTGCATGGTCAACGGCGCGGGCTTGGCCATGGCGACGATGGACATCATCAAGTTGAACGGCGAATTCCCTGCCAACTTCCTCGACGTCGGCGGCGGCGCTTCGAAGGAAAAGGTCACCGCAGCGTTCAAGATCATCCTCAAGGATCCAGCGGTGAAGGGCATCCTGGTCAACATCTTCGGCGGGATCATGAAGTGTGACATCATCGCCGACGGGATCGTCGCGGCGGCGAAAGAAGTGAACCTTTCGGTGCCGTTGGTGGTGCGCCTTGAAGGCACCAATGTGCAGGAAGGGAAGGACATCCTCGCCAA
>JANORN010000019.1:0-5219 GCA_031415355.1 Novosphingobium sp.
TATACGGCATTGCCGTATTATACGCAAGCGGGATTACTACGGCATTGCCGTAAGTGGGATTACAGTGAGAGTTTACCTAACCCCTGGACTCCGCCCAACTACACCGCCGGACGGTGACAGCGCACTAGTCCTCCCCATCCAGATCCCGCCAGTCATCCTCCGCGCCTTCGGGCAGGAACGGCTCAAGATCATCCTCCTGCGCGAACACGCCTTCGAGGTCGCCGTATTCCGCCCAGTCCTTGCCGGGGCTGAGCTGGATGAAGTCTGGGCCGGGGTTGGCATCGGCGGGGCCGTCCTGTTCGGCGCGGTGGCGGGCGGCGGCTTCGATGAGCATGCGTTGCATCGCCTCGATCTCGGGCAGGGACAGGCGGACGGGGTCGAAGTTCTCGATGATCGCGGCGTTCATGTCGTCCTGTTCGGCGCGGCTGAGGGCGGGCATGGTCACGCTTGCCCCAAGGGGGCTGGCGAAGGGATTGCCCGAGAGCCGCGCTGCCTGGGGGTCGAAGTATGAGGCCGACAGGCGCCGGCCGTCTTCGCCGCGGGCGTTCATCCGCAGGCAGAACATCAGCAACCGGTCGTTGCGGATGCGGCGGAAGCCTTTGAGCTTGCCCGCAACAAACACCGGGGAGAGCTGGCCGTCGATCGCGCGTTCAAAGGCAATGTCTTTCAGACGCTGGACGCCGAAATCTTGCGCGGCTTCCCAGGCGCGGCGGAATTGCTCGCTGCCGGGCTGCGGCGCAGGTAATAGGCACCTTCGGGGCTCATGTTCACATGCCGCGCGGCGCGGCTGATGCTACCGGTATTGGCCAGTGCGGCGATGAAGGCGCGCTGGCGCTCGGGCGTCCAGCCATCGTGGCGCGGCTTACGCGGGACTGGCTCGAACGCGGGGAGCTGCTCGTGGGGGAGGGGCAGGCGGGTTGCGGCGGGATCCTTGCGGCGGGTCATCGGCGGCTCCTGTACTGGCGAAACCGGGGACCATGCACAGGTGGGGGTGTGTAGGAAAATTGTTTTTGCGCAGCCATGCTCGCGCAAAGTTCGCATTCGCAGCATTCTCGTGTAAGGGCCACAGCGAACCCTTCCCGTGCAACAACCCAGCAGAAGAGACCAGTCCAGACCATGGCATCCTACAAAGACCCTAGTTTTTCCGAGCGTACTGCTCTGGCCCAGCAAGCCCGCGACAAGGCTTTGGCCAAGCTTGCTGCCAAGCCGCCCGTTGACGCCGCGCTGGTTGCCGAGCGAATCGCCGCCGCCGCCGCCCGCACCGCCGCTCGAGCCGAAAAGAGCGCAGCCAAAAAGGCCGCAATCGCGCAGGTCAAGGCTGACAAGCTCGCCGCCGCAAATGTGCCCGCCAAGCCCGTGCCAACCGCCGAAGAGCTGAAGGCCGCGCGCGATGCGAAGTACGCCGCGCGCAAGCAGCGCAAACGCTAGGCGCGGGCGGCTGAGCGTAGCCGCTTGCTAATAGCCCATCAGGCTGAGCACTTCCTTGCGGCTGCGGTGATCGTCCAGAAAACAGCCCATCAGGCGGCTGGTGACCATGCCCACGCCGGGGGTCTTGACCCCGCGCCCGGTCATGCAGCCGTGCTGCGCCTCGATCACCACTGCCACGCCGTGCGGGTTGAGGTGGTCCTGGATACAGCTGGCAACTTGTGCGGTCAGGCGTTCCTGAATCTGCAAGCGCTGAGCAAAGCCGTGGAGCACGCGGGCAAGCTTTGAAATGCCGACAACCCGGTCACGCGGGAGATAGGCGATCGCAGCCTTGCCGGTGATCGGTGCCATGTGATGTTCGCAGTGCGACTGGAACGGGATGTCTTTCAGCAGCACCAGCTCGTCATAGCCGCCAACCTCTTCAAATTGGCGCGCGAGGTGGATCGCGGGGTCTGCGTTGTAGCCCTGGCAATATTCACGCCAGGCCCGCCCGACCCGCGCCGGGGTATCGAGCAAGCCTTCGCGCGCCGGATCGTCACCCGACCAGCGGATCAGCGTGCGGATGGCATCCTGCACGTCGTCCGGCACCGCCAGTTTGGCCAGCGGCCCGCCTTCGCTATCGCCATGGTCATTATCACAGCTCATCGCAGTCAGTCTCCTCTAAGTCGGGCGGCGCAGGAAACCACCGCGCCGGAACAGGCCGCGCTTGCTGCTGAACGGTTCGAACAGCTGCTCGGCGCGTTCGGGATCAAGCAGCGCGTTATCAGCCACGGCTGTTTCCGTATCGGTAAGTTCGCGCAAGGCAAAGCGTTCCAGCCGCTTGCCCCACTGGGGGGCTTCTGCAATCAGGCGGTGCATCGATGGATCAGCGGCAAGCTGCGCCGCGACATGCGCTTCGGACAAGCCGCAATGTTCAGCCAGCAAGCGCTGACGCAAAGCCGTGATCGGCGCGGCCGCATGGGCGTTGCCGGGGCGCGCAGCATCGATGAATAGATCGCATTCGCTATCCAGCCCCAGGCTGCGGTTGTTCATATTGGCCGATCCGACCCGCAAAATTCGGTCATCGACAATCAGCAATTTGGCGTGGACATAGATCGGCGTACCATCGGCGCAGTAGGGGATATAAATCCGAAAGCGGTCTGCTGGATCGCTCGACCCGACCGCGTGGCACAAGCGCACCCGCGCGCCGTTCATCGCGATTTCCTCCAGCCAGCCTTCGGCGCTGACCGGGTTGATCAGCACCACTTCGGGCGGATCGGGCTGGTCGAGCCGCTCAGCCAGCGCCTCGGCAATCGCGCGCGAAGCGAAGTACTGGCTTTCCGCGTAGATAAACCGCTGTGCGCTCTGGATCTGTGCAATGAACAGCGCCTCGATCTCGCGCACTTCGGGGCTATCGCCCCAGGCCGCGCGGGTGCGGGCGATGCCAATTTCGACGTCGGTAAACTCTGCTTCCAGCCGCTTCGGCCAAGGCGACCGCTTGGACGCACGACACGGCTCAAGCGGCGGGCCGCCCGCGATGTGCCAGCGCTGCCGCCCCAGCGCGCCCAAGGCGGCTGCGGCCGGGCCTTCCACCATCATCGTCAGATCGTGCCACGGGCCATAGAGCTTGCCATTGGGCTGGCGTCGGTTCGGATCGCGGCCCAGGTGCTCTGGCGTGTCCCAGCGGTTAGTGGTCATGTCGATCCCGCCGCAGACCGCAAAGCTGTCGTCGATTACCACCAGCTTCTGGTGATGGCTGCACCCTAGCGGATGCGCCGAATCGAACTTGAAATCGATCGACGGATGCCGCCACCAGCGCAGCAGATCAATGATCATGGTGCCGCGAAACACGAATTTCAGCGCCCCAAAGTTCCATTTTAGCACCCGCACATCCAGGCCCTTCGTGCGATTGCATAGCCAAACGATCAACGCGCCCAGCCGGGCCGGGTGAGTCTTGCGGCTGGGTCCGTTCCACCACCGTCGCCCGCGCCCCAGTCGGACCCGCGTATCGAAGTCCCAACCGACCAGCAGGATTTGCTGGCGCGCGGCCAGCAAGGCATCCTGCATCCAGCCGAAATAGTCCGCCGCGTCGATCACCACATGCGCGCGAGTGGCCCGGGCATAGCGCCACACCGAAGCCGACAAGCCGGCGTCGGTATCTACCTGAGTGTGGCTGGTGCTATCCGATTCCTGTATCACGCAGTTGGTCCTAGCGAGCGCGGCGCGGCGCGGCTATCCCCAGCGTGATCGAATACCCCGCCCATAGGACGAACCTGCGCATGACTTCTAATCCCCCTGCCACTGGGCCGCTTGCCGGGATTACGGTACTTGACCTGTCGCGGGTGCTGGCCGGGCCGTGGTGCGGGCAGATGCTGGGTGATCTGGGGGCTGAGGTGATCAAGGTGGAACAGCCTGGCCAAGGTGACGATACCCGCCGCTGGGGGCCGCCGTTCCTGCCTGATGGTTCGCGCGATTCGGCCTATTACCTCTGCGCCAATCGCAACAAGCGTTCGGTGGCGGTGGACATGTCTCAGCCAGAAGGAGCCGCGCTGATCCGGCAACTGGCCGCAAAAGCAGACGTGGTGCTGGAAAACTTCCGTGTGGGCGGGTTGGCCAAATACGGGCTGGACTATGCGGCGCTGAAGGCGGTGAAGCCCGATCTGATCTATTGTTCGATCACCGGTTTTGGCCAAACCGGACCCGACAAGGACAAAGGCGGTTATGACTTCTTGATCCAGGGGCTGAGCGGGCTGATGAGCGTGACCGGCCAAGCCGATGGTCAGCCAGGGGCAGGGCCGCTTAAGGTCGGGGTGCCAATCGCCGACCTTTCGACCGGGCTTTATGCGGTGATCGCTATTCTGGCGGCGTTGCAGCACCGCAACCGCACCGGCGAAGGCCAGCAGATCGATCTGGCGCTGCTCGATGCGCAAATCGCGCTGCTGGCCAATCAGGCGTCGAACTGGCTCAACGGCGGGGCAGAACCAGCAAGGCTGGGCAATCAGCATCCGACGATTGTGCCGTATCAGGATTTTGCCTGCGCTGATGGCGATGTGCTGATTGCGCTGGGCAATGACCGGCAGTTTCGCGATCTGATGCTGGTACTGGGCCTGCCCGAACTAGGCGCGGACCCGCGCTTTGCCGCCTCGGCGGATCGCAGCGATAACCGTGCGGCGCTGTTCGCGCTGATCGAGCCGGCCATCGCGGGCTGGCAGTCCGACGCACTGATTGCGGCCCTCACCGCAGCAAAGTTGCCAGGTGGGCGGATCAACACGATCCCGCAGGCGCTGGCGCAGCCGCAGGTCGCCGCGCGCGAACTGGTGCAGGAAATCGCGCGCGACGATGGCACCCCGGTGCGCTTCATCGGCTTTCCGGCGAAGCTCTCGGCCAGCCCCGCCAGTTACCGCCGAGCGCCGCCCCGGTCCGGGGCCGATACCCATGCGGTGTTGCGGGAGGTCCTGGGTTTGGATGAAGCAGAAATCACCGCGCTGCTGGCCAGCGGCGTGATTGCAGACCAGTTGTAAGCCTTCATCCTCCCCGTTCGGGGAGGGGAACAGGCCTTCCTCTCCCGTGGGAGAGGGGGACCGCGCGCGTAGCGAGGGGTGGAGTGGCACAAGCTGTTACTCCGATCGGTGGAGGACTACCCTGGGAGCTTGCCGAAGATGGCGGGAGTACCGGCCGTGCCACACCCCCATCAGGCCTAAGGTCCCCCTCTCCCCCAGGAGCTGAAGAGAAAAGCCACAGCCCAAGACGGCGCTGTTTCGTAACCAAGGGAGAGAAAGGCCCGTGCCCCCCAGCAAAAACGGGAGTGCGCCGCG
>JANORN010000020.1:0-5019 GCA_031415355.1 Novosphingobium sp.
CGGCGGCGGAGTATCGCAATGGGATCGCCGCGCTTGAACAAGCGCGCTGGAAAGATGCCGAACGGGCCTTTGCCCGGGTGCTGACTGCGGTCCCGCGCGATGCCAATACCAATTACCTGATGGCGCTGAGCAAGCTGGGCCGCAGCGATTTCAAAGCTGCGCGCGGGTTCCTGGAGAAAGCGCTCAAGTACGATCCCAACCTGCTCGCCGCGCACGTCAAGCTGGGGGTGACGCAGGCGCGGCTGGGTGACCCCGTCAAGGCCCAGGCCGAGCTCGCCTGGCTGAACGCCCGGGCCAGCGCCTGCGCCAGTACCTGCGCCGATGCCGCCAGGATCGCCGAAGGCATCACCGAGGTCAGCGCCGCAATAGCTGCGGGCAAACAGGCAAGTCTCGGCCGCCCAGACCTGCTCGCCTATGCTGCGGCCGCACCGGGCGATCAGGCCTATCTGGCTGCCATCGCGCTGATCAACGAGCACCGGTATGAGGCCGCCATCGCCGAACTCGAACTGGCGCAGATGCGCTTTGGGCCGCACCCCGATGTGCTCACTTACATGGGCTTCGCCAACCGCAAACTCAAACGGTTCGACCACGCCGAACACTATTACCGCGCCGCGCTGGCGATTGCGCCCGACCATCTGGGGGCAATCGAATATTATGGCGAAATGATGCTCGAACGGGGCGACCGGCCCGGAGCGCAGACCATGCTGGCCCGGCTTGACGCACTCTGCACGTTCGGCTGCGCGCAATCGGACGAGCTGCGCCGCTGGATCAACCTGGGTTCCAGTCAGGGATGATCCGCCGGGCAGTGCCGCTCGTCCTGGGCGCGCTGTGCGCCGGGCTGGCCGGTGCCGCCGGTCCGCGCCCGGCACTGCAGGCTGCCCGCTGGACCATGCCGGAAGAACACCTGGCAGCACTGACCACCGAGCCGGGGCAATGCCTGTCGCTGACGACCGACTCCGGCGAGGCGCGCAGTGTGGCAATTGGTGCGGCGGCGTTTCGTGCGCCCCTGCTGCTGGGCGGGCAGGCAGCCCGATCAGGGCTTTCGTGCCATAGCTGCCATCGCAGCGGGCATGACAATCCGGCTTTTTCCTATCCCGGGGTCAGCGGCGAGCCCGGTAGCGCCGATGTCACATCCTCACTGTTCAGTTCGCACCGCGGCGACGGGACTTTCAATCCCCGGCCAATCCCCAATCTCAGCGGACCCAAGCGCGCACTAACGACCGATCAATCACCCGCCACAGCGCGCTTGGAACCTTTGATCCACGGCCTGATCACCCAAGAATTCGATGGCCCCGAACCCAGCCGCGCGGTGCTGGCTGGTCTCGCCGCTTATATCCGCGCCCTATCACCCGCCGCGTGCGGCCCGCCGATGCGGATCGATCTGAGCGGTGCGCTCGCCCGAATCGATGCTGCGCTCGATCTGGCTCAAAGCAGCGCCCTGGCCGGCGACGGAGCCTCGGCGCAACTGCTGATCTCGGCCGCCCGCGCGGAAATGGGGCTGATCGACGAGCGCTACCCTGCTGGCCACCCTGCAGGGCACCCTGCTGGCCGCAGCGCCGCGCCGCTGCGCCGGGCCGCCACCACGCTGGGCCGGATCGAGCGGAGCGTGACCGGCAACTCGGCCAGCGCGTCCGCTGAACTGGCCCGCTGGCGGTTGGGCACGCGCGCCTGGCAGCGCCCATTGCAGGTTGCCGAAGGCCGATCCCTCTACAATCCGGGCGTGCTGGCCCGCTGGCTAGCCGCAGCCGCTCGATAAAGATCGTGCGGCGGCGCGCGGATGAGGCGGCGCTGTACCGGTCTGGATAGCAGCGGGGTTCGAAGTGCTACAGCCCCGCTTCTACCGCGATCCGGATCGCATCGGCGGTGGTCGCTGCACCGATCCGGGGCATCAGCGCCGCCCGGTGCATCTTGACCGTCTGCTCGCTCAAACCCAGGCGGTGCGCAATCTGCTTGTTCATATATCCCAGCGCCATTTCCGCCAAAACCTCGCGTTGCCGCCGGGGCAGCGTTTTGACGGCAATGGCCGCCGCAATCCGCCGGTTGGCTGCGGTAGTAGGCGATCCGGCTTCCAGTTCGACCTGCGAGCCCAGGAAAAACTCCAGTTCGCCCTCGGAATCGAAAATAGGCGCGACCAGCACGGCGTTGCGAAACGGCGTGCCATCACGTTTGTAGTTCAGGATTTCCACTAGCACCGGCGCGTGGCGGCGCACCCCATCGCGAATCGCGTCAGTCAGCCACGGTTCGGTCGCAGGGCCCGCCAGAAACCGGCAATTGCGCCCGACAATGTCGCTTTCGGCATAACCGGTCAGCGCCATGAACGCGGTATTGCAGGCGATAATCGGGTTGTCCTTCACGCGCGGGTTGCTGATCACGGACGCAATCGGACTGTCCGCGATCAGCGGGTTCAAGCGCGTATGGTCGCACACTGCGTCGCCCACGATCCCCATCCTTTGTCCGGCGTTCAAACTGACCGGACGCGCGCACTGCCCGCTTGGCTGCTGGCCATCGCCAGACCCGCAGGCTGCTGCAAAACACGGTATTTCGTATAGGTTGAAGCGCGTCAACCGAAGCGTATCACTTCGCCCACTCCGGAGGGGGTAACAGGAAGGGATATGCATCATGGAGATGCTGACGCTGGGCCAATATTCATTGGTCTATAATGCTTTTTCATTCACATTCGCGACAATGGCCGCGACTACAGTTTTTCTGTGGTTAGGGCGCTCACAAGTGGGCCCGGCGTATAAAACTGCGTTGACCATCTCCGGGCTGGTCTGCGCCATCGCCGCGTATCACTACTTCCGGATCTTCGAAAGTTGGGAAAGTGCCTACACGATCAAGGACGGATTGGTGGCTTCATCGGGCTATGCCTTCAACGATGCCTACCGGTATGTCGATTGGTTGCTGACCGTACCACTGTTGTTGATCGAACTGATCCTCGTCATGCGGCTGTCCGATGACGAAACGATCTCAAAGTCGACCAAGCTGGGTGCAGCGGCTGCACTGATGATCGTACTGGGCTACCCCGGTGAAATCGCCACAGATATCCCGACGCGGGCAATCTGGGGCGCGCTGTCAGCGGTGCCATTCTGCTATATCATGTGGCAGTTGTTCGTTGGTCTGGGCGCGTCGATCGAAAACCAGCCCGCCAGCGTGCGCGAACTGGTGAAGAAGGCCCGTTTGTTGACCTTTGCATCGTGGGGCTTTTACCCAATCGTCTACATGATCCCCTACACCAACCTGGGCGGGGCGAATGTGACGGTTGGCGTGCAGGTTGGCTATACCATTGCCGATCTGATCGCGAAGGCCGGAGTGGGCGTGCTGATCTATCTGATCGCCACGCGTAAATCGCAGGCCGAATATGGCCAGCCGGCGCACGCCTGACCTGACTGGGCGCGCAGCTGGCATTATCGAATGTCGCAGTTCGTAACCACTGCGTTGTCCTCGCGGCCCACCGGTGCAGCTCGCCACAAGCTGTTGCGCCGGTGGGCCGTGCCGGTTTCAACGGCCGGTCTGATTTTTGCAAATCTGCTGCATGGTCCCTTGAACAGTCTGGCCTGGACCGCACTAGCGGCACTGGCCATTGCCCTGTGCGGACTTCCACACGGCACCCTGGACATCGAAATCGCGGCCTTGCGGCTGGGCGCAGCCGGGGAAATCGCGCGGTTCAGAATTCTGCTGGCGTACCTGGGTTGCGCAGCCACAATGGCGCTGTGCTGGTGGCATCTGCCCGAATTAGCCCTGGCGCTGTTCCTGATCCTGTCGGTCATTCACTTCAGCCAGGACTGGCGCGGCCGGGCCGAGCCGTTTCTGGCTATGCTGGTCGCATGGGCCCTGATCGCCTTGCCCGCGCTGACCAAGCCAACTGAAGTGGCAGCAATATTCGACATCCTGATTGGCAATGCAAATGGCAGCGTGATTGCCGCATTACTCGCCTGTACGACGGCTCCGGCGCTGATCGGCAGTATGGTCTTCGCCAGTTGGTCTTACCGCAACGGGGATCGTCAAAGCGCGATTGATGTGGCCTGCTGTTTGATGGCAGCGCTGTTGCTGCCGCCGCTGATTGCCTTCGCGGTGTTTTTCTGCGGGTTACATTCGCCGCGCCACATGGCCGACGCATTGCGCGAAACCGGCGCGATCCCGCGCGGCAAGCGCAATGCCATCATCGGCGCCGTGTTCCTGCTTTCGGCCGCGCTGGGCGTGGCGTTGCTGATCGGACAGACCGATGCCGCCATTGACGCCGGGATCATCCGGTCCGCGTTCGTGCTGATCTCAATCCTGACGGTGCCGCATTTCTTGCTGGAACATGTTCACTCCAGACTGCCGCACACACCTCAATCCAGCGCTTGATCCGCGCCGCTTGATCGATTGCAGCTTGCAATCCAATCGCGACCTGACGAAAGTCGCCCCAGTTAACCGATCACTTAAAGGGAGATTCGCCATGCGCGAGCGGCTGCAACACTACATCGACGGCAAATGGGTCGACAGCGAAGGCGGCGCCCGCCGCGAGGTGATCAATCCCGCCACCGAAGAAGCCTGTGCGGTAATCAGCATTGGCACCAAGGCCGATGTCGACAAAGCCGTCGCCGCCGCACGCAAGGCCCTGCCCGGCTGGAGCGCCACCACCCGCGAGGAACGACTGGCCGTGCTGGGGCGGATCGTTGAAGAATACAAAAAGCGCGGGCCCGATCTGGCCGCCGCGATGGCCGAAGAAATGGGCGCCCCGGTCTCGTTCGCCGGAACCGCGCAGGTTGGCGCCGGGATCGGCGGGTTCCTGAGCACCATGGCCGCGCTGAAAGACTTCAACTTCATGGAAGACGGCCCCGGATACAAGGTCGCTTATGAACCGATCGGCGTGGTCGGCATGATCACCCCGTGGAACTGGCCGCTCAACCAGATCGGGCTGAAAGTTGCGCCCTCGCTCGCCGCGGGCAACACCATGGTGCTGAAGCCATCGGAGGAATGCCCCACCAATGCCGCGATCTTCGCCGAAATTCTTGAAGCAGCAGGCGTGCCGCCGGG
>JANORN010000021.1:0-11511 GCA_031415355.1 Novosphingobium sp.
GGCGGCAGCCAGCATCGCCCGGCTGAAGTCCCCGAAGCCATCAAGCGCCGCCACCCCGTGGACCGCTTGCAGCCGCGCTTCGCCCTCATTGCTGGCAAAATCGCGGGCGGGTCGCGAGATCACGTCGGGCGGTGCGCCCTGCCAGCCATCTGCCGCAACCAGCTCGCTCGCCCCCAGCCGCGCCAGCGCCGCGCCCAGTTGATCCGGCGCGCAGTCTTCCAGCTCCATCCGCCCGGTGGAGATATCGCAGGCCGCGATGCCGATAATCCCGCGCACCTCGCACACCGCCACCAGCAGATTGGCGCGGCGCGGTTCCAGCAGCGCCTCTTCGGTCAGGGTTCCGGCGGTGACGAACCGCACGATATCGCGCGCAACCAGCGCCTTGTACCCGCCGCGCTGCTTGGCCTGCGCCGGCGTTTCGACCTGCTCGGCAATTGCGACCCGGCACCCCGCCTTGATCAGCCGTGCGAGATAACCTTCAGCGGCATGGACCGGCACCCCGCACATTGGCACAGGGTTGCCATCACTGGCTCCCCGGCTGGTCAAGGCAATATCGAGGATCTGTGCAGCTTGCCGGGCGTCATCAAAAAACAGTTCGAAGAAATCGCCCATCCGGTAAAACAGCAAGCAATCCGCCGCCTGCGCCTTCAACGCATGATACTGTGCCATCATCGGGGTATTTGGAGGAGTGTCGGGGCCGGACATGCGACAGGCCTAGAAGCGGCACCTCGATTCGCAAAGCTTAGCGATACCGCTTACCCCCAGTCGGGTGGGGCCTCGCTTCACTTGCGGACTATGCTGCCGCTTTTCACATAGCTTGGCTTGCATATCCGGAATACAAAGTTGCTTGCGATAGCTGGCCAGCCAAGCCAGAGTTTGACATTATCATCGGGAGAGCCGCGATGACTAAACAAACGGTAATGCAGCTGACGAATGCTTTGGAAGAGCAGAGGGTGACCTTTATCCGAAGAGAAGCGGAACTTGAGCTAAGGCTGGAGGCCCAGATCGCGGCAGCCACGCCCAAAATTCATATTGCTCATTGGATCAGCGGGACAAGCGCACTGATCATGTTGGCCGGTGTTATTGCGACGACCACCGGATTGATCGTCAATCTGCGGCAACAAACCGTATTGAATGAAAAGCAAAATCAAATCGTCGCAGCACAACAGCGTCAGGCGGGTGCGCTGACGAATCAGGCCGTCGCGCTCAGGCAAATGCAGTGCGAACTGATGGTTGGCAGAGCAATCGAGAACCTGCGCGCAAGCCCCCGCGCTGCCAACCAGATCTTTTCAGACATGGGGCAAGCCGATGCGACCTGCAAGGAGGTCGGCATTCCGGTGCTGGCGACGTTGTCATACCGGATCCAGCAAAGCCCTCGCGGTCTGCCTGCATCGGTAACGCGCCGGGCTGCGATAGATGTCGCGGCCCTCTCGACCAAAGATCGGGCGCGGTTGACCGACCGCTTCCATCTGCGCGAGCAGCAAGCGCGCGGATTCGAACTTGGCGAAGTCGAGCCAAGGATTCAACGCAGACCTTATGACAGCTCCGACGATGCCTTGGGCGGGCGATATTACTATCTTGGTCGCGACGAGCTGGAAATTCCGGCGGGGACAGACGCAGTCGGGCCAAGCCCACAGCCCAGAGTGATAGTTGGCGCTGGCGTCAATTGGAACTCACCCTTCGGCCCATTCAGACTTGATTTTGCGGACATGCTGCCAAAAAATGATGGCACTAAAACTAAGCCATTTTCTTTCAATGTCGGAACGCAATTTTAAGTTAGGTGGACCCACGATTACCGAAATGTCAGAACCCATCCCCTATTGAGGTTGCGAAGCAACTGGTTAATCGTTGGCCGCACGATTGCGCTTGCAATGTAGGACGTCATCTGCCGTATTTGCGCGGATGCGACGGCACCCACAAACACTTAACAATTGCACAGTCATCGCATTCCACGCGCCAACACCCCAAAATGCAAAGGTGACATAAGGTAACAGAAATTGCGCGTTTTATGGGGAACTTTGTAACCTTAGCGTGTCCTGCGATTCGGAAAGCGCCTAGTCCAAGCTTTCCCCTATCCCGTAACGGCATCGTCGGTTAGGGGCTGGGGCGACCCGGGGAGATTGCGCGTGGCCGACGAAAGCAATATCAAGTTTACCGAACGCGAGGCGCTGTTTTATCACCAGACGATCCGCCCCGGTAAGATCGAGATCATCGCCTCCAAGCCGATGGCGACCCAGCGCGACCTGTCGTTGGCCTACTCTCCCGGCGTCGCAGTGCCCGTGCAGGCGATTGCGGACAATCCCGCCGATGCCTATGAATATACCGCCAAGGGCAACCTCGTCGCAGTGATTTCCAACGGCACTGCGATCCTGGGCATGGGCAACCTTGGCGCGCTGGCATCGAAGCCGGTGATGGAAGGCAAGGCGGTGCTGTTCAAACGCTTCGCTGACGTCGACTCCATCGATATCGAGCTGAACAGCGAAGACCCCGACGCACTGATCGAAGCCATCGCGATGATGGAGCCGACCTTCGGCGGGATCAATCTGGAGGATATCAAGGCCCCCGAATGCTTCGTGATCGAACAGGCCCTGCGCGACCGGATGAAGATCCCGGTGATGCACGATGACCAGCACGGCACCGCGATCATCGCCGCCGCTGGTCTGGTCAACGCGTGCTTCCTGACGGGGCGCGCGTTCAAGGACGTGAAGGTGGTGGTCAACGGCGCGGGTGCATCGGCGCTGGCCTGCACCGCGTTGCTGAAATCAATGGGCGTGCGGCATGACAACGTGACCGTCTGTGACCGTTCGGGCGTGATCTATCGCGGGCGCGAAACAGGCATGGACCAGTGGAAAAGTGCGCACGCGATTGATACTGCGGCGCGCAGCCTGGAAGAAGCGCTGGTCGGCGCGGACATCTTTCTGGGGCTGTCTGCTGCGGGGGCGCTGAAGCCGGACTATGTCAAGTCCATGGCGCCGCAGCCGATCATCTTTGCGATGGCCAATCCCGATCCGGAAATCCGGCCCGAGGATGCCAAGGCGGTGCGCCCCGATGCGATCATCGCCACCGGGCGGTCGGACTACCCCAACCAGGTCAACAATGTACTCGGCTTTCCGTTCATCTTCCGCGGCGCGCTGGATGTGCGGGCGACCGCAATCAACGAAGAAATGAAGATCGCCGCCGCCAACGCTATCGCCGCGCTCGCGCGCCAGCAGGTGCCTGAGGAAGTGGCCGCCGCTTATGGCCAGAAATACCAGTTCGGCCCCGACTACATCATCCCCGCGCCGTTCGATCCGCGCCTGATGGAAGTGGTGTCCTCCGCGGTTGCCAAAGCCGCGATGGATTCGGGGGTAGCGCAAAAACCGATCGAGGATTTTGACGCCTATCGCCACAGCCTGAAAGCGCGGCTGAATCCGACCACGTCGGTGCTGACTCAAGTCTATGAGCAGGTCAAAGCCAGCCCCAAGCGGGTGATCTTTGCCGAGGCCGAAAACGAAATCGTGCTGCGCGCGGCGATCCAATACCGCGAGTTCGGCTATGGCGAGCCGGTGCTCGTCGGCCGGACCGAGGCGGTCAAGGCACGGTTGGCCGAGCTGGGGGTGGGCAATCCCGACAGCTACCAGATCGAGAATTCAACCAGCAGCGAACATGTGCCCGCCATGGTCGACCTGCTGTACGACCGGCTGCGGCGGCGCGGGTTTCTGGAGCGCGATGTGCGCCGGATGGTCAACCAGGATCGCAACGTGTTCGCCTCGTGCCTGCTCAAGCTCGGCGTGGGCGATGCCATGGTGACCGGGATGACCCGCACCTTCGCCCAGACGATCCGCGAAGTGCGGCAGGTGCTCGATCCGGGTGCAGGCCGCCTGCCGTTTGGGATCCACTTGATGATCGGCAAGAATTACACGGTGTTTCTGGCCGACACGACGGTCAACGAGCGCCCCAGCGCGGAAGAGCTGGCGGTGATCGCCAAGGAAACCGCCGCCGTCGCGCGCCGTCTGGGCCACGAACCGCGCGTCGCGTTCCTCAGCTATTCCACCTTCGGCAACCCGCCGGGGCGGTTCCTGGAGAACATCCGCGATGCGGTGGCGCTGCTCGATTCGCAGCCCGATCCGGGCTTTGAATACGAAGGTGAAGTCGCGCCCGATGCCGCACTGAACCCCACGGTGATGAAGAATTATCCGTTCAGCCGCTTGTCTGCCCCCGCCAATGTGCTGATCATGCCCGGGCTGCAATCGGCCAATATCTCGGCCAAATTGCTGCGCGAACTGGCGGGCAGCACCACCATCGGACCGATGTTGATCGGCATGGAAAAGCCGGTCCAGGTGATCCCGATGACGGCGATCGCGCCCGATGTGCTGACGCTGGCCGTACTGGCAGCAGCTGGGATAGCGGGGTAAATCGGCTACCGCCTCCGATTCTGCGTTCGCTTCATCCGGGGAAAGCAACCGATCAAACCGCAGACTTGAAAAAGGGCGAGCGCCGCAGCGCTCGCCCCTCTTTCTGCTTCCTCTCCGAAGCACGAACCCGATCCGGGTCTGTGCCCGGTATCGGACAATAACCTGTTATTCGCCGCCTTGCGCAGTGACCGCCTCACGGGCGGATGCGATCTGCACTTCGCCCTGCATGTACGGCATCGGATTGACCGCGCGCCCGGCCATGCGGACTTCGTAATGCAGGTGCGGCCCGGTCGAGCGGCCGGTTGAACCGACGTAACCGATGATGTCACCCTTTTTGATCTGCTGGCCGGCGGCGACGTTCAGCCGCGACATGTGGCCGTAACGGGTCTGGATATCACCGCCATGTTCCAGGCTGACATAGAGGCCATAGCTGGAAAACCAGTCAGCGCGGCTGACGGTGGCATCGGCCGGGGCGTAAATCGGGGTGCCGGTTGGGCTGGAAAGATCGATGCCCTTGTGGCCGCGACGACCGCCCAGCACCGGATGAGTGCGCGTACCAAACCCGCTGGTCAGCGCCGCGCCCTGCAGCGGATTGCGCGACGGGATCGAAGTGCGCCCAGTGCGGATCGGCGTAGCGACCGCGCCGGGAGCCCGGTCACCCGCTTGCCATGAGGCAAACAGGCGGCGGAACTCATCATCCCCGCCAACACCGGGCTTGGAGGCCTGGGCTTCACGCAGCGGCGCGGCAATATCAGCCGTCGCGCTGCCATTGGCGAGTGCAGGATTGGAGAACGCCAGACCAGCCAGAACCGCAAACACGGCTGCAACAGCATGGGCTTTAGCAAAAAACGACTTGGCGACCACTCAAACTACCTTGTTTGCACCGAACTTATCGCCGGTTTGCATGATATTTCGGCTGGGATGGAACATCTTCAGCCGTTGGTTGTTGAGATGGTCGGCACCCCCCGCCTTCTCGATGAAAGCGGTTAAGCGCCGCACCGGTTAACATGCAACCCCGGCATGAAAACCGCGCGGCCAACCGGCACTGAGACGGGTTGAGTCGTTGAACGGTGGCTTAACGGCCCACCTAAGACAGCGTCAAAATGGCGCACAACCTGCATTTTCCAAAGCAACACCACCGAATCTTTCCATCGCTGAGCCGCCTCGAAAAAGCATTTCGAGCTGAGCCGAACCAGCCAGATTACGTCGTCAACGATTCGTGTTGGCTGCTGCAGTTACAGCGCCTCAACCGCCGCCAACACCTCTGCCGCGTGGCCCTTTACCTTTACCGGGCTCCATATTCGCATGATTTTGCCGTCTGCGCCGATCAGATAGGTTGAGCGGACCATGCCCATATAACTGCGACCGTACATCGATTTTTCGGTCCAGATACCCAGCGCGTCGGATAGCCCGCCTGCTTCGGCGTCGGAGGCGAGAGGCGCGGTCAGGCCATATCTGGCGATGAACTTCTGATGCTTCTTCGGCGGGTCCTTGCTGACCCCCAGCAACGCGGCTCCGGCCTTGGCGAAATCTGGTGCGAGCGCCGAGAAATCCTGGTTCTCAGTGGTGCAGCCGGGGGTGTCGTCCTTGGGGTAAAAGAACAGCACCAGCTTTTGCCCGGCGAAGTCGGATGGTTTGACGCTGCTGCCGTCGGGGGCAGTCAACGCAATATCAGGCAAGGGATCGCCTACGCCGGGAAAAATGTTCATCCGTCGATCTCCAATACTTCGTCAAACACCGCCGCCCAAGTCTCGGCCACCACGCGGCGAGATTCAGCCAAAGCTGCCAGTTGCCCCGTCCAATCGCCTGAACAGGTTGCCTGCGCAAGCACCACGCGCGCACCAACCGAGGGTTCCTGCGCAGCGGGGGCGAGCAACCGCGCAGCAATCAAGAACCGCGCGAGCTGGCCGTGCGCCGCGCGGAGAGCGTCTGGCACCAGCCCGGCGGCAACCAACCCGGCGAGCGCATCGGGCAGCGCTGGCTGGAGCGCGGTCCCTTCCCGCAGTTGCAAGTAATGCGTGATGAATTCAACATCGACCAGTCCGCCGCGCGTCAGTTTGACGTCGAGCGGACCCTTGGCGGGTTTGTGCTTGGCCATTTCAGAGCGCATTTCGAGCACGTCGGCCTTGAGCCTCGCCGGATCGCGCGGCAGCGTCAGGACGTCACGCACGATCTGTTCCAGCGCGGCGCGTCCGGCCGCTGGGCCATACAGCACCCGCGCGCGCGCCAGCGCCATATGCTCCCAAGTCCAGGCGCTTTCGCGCTGGTAGCGCGCAAAGCTGTCCAGACTGACCGCGATCGGCCCCTGCGTGCCTGACGGCCGTAGCCGGGTGTCGACTTCATAGAGCGCGCCCTCGGCGGTCGGCACCGACAGGGCGGCGATGACGCGTTGCGCCAGCCGGTTGAAGTACAGCGTCGCGCCCAATGGCCGCGTCCCGTCGCTTTCTGCTGCATGATCGCCGGTGAACAGGAACACCAGATCAAGATCGGACGCGTGCGTCAGCGCCCCACCGCCCAACCGGCCATAGCCCATCACCACCAGATTGCCGCCCGGCACCTGGCCGTGAACCCGTTCGAACTCTGCGCTGGCGGCATCGGTGAGTGCAATCAGCGCAGCCTCGGCCACGCGCGCCAGACCCAGTGCTACGTCGAGCGGATCGCCGGTGCCTTCAACCAGCTGCACCCCCAGTTTGAACCGCGCCTCCCCCACCCGGCGGCGCACCCGATCAAGCAATTGTTCGTAATCTTCGCGGCCATCGCCGCAGGCAAATTCTGCCGCCAGCGCCGGCACCGGCGGAGGCAGATCAAACGCGGTGGCATCGATCAACGGATCGAGCAGGTCCGCACGCCGCGCCAGCGCATCGGCCAGCGGTGGAGCGAGGCACAGCACCCGTCCCAGCAAAGCCAGCAACGCCGGGCGCGCTTCGAGCAAGTGGAACAGATTCACCGCGCTGGGCAGGCCTGCCAGCAATTGTTCCCAGCGCAGCAGCGCGTGCAACGGATTGGGTGCTGCCGCAAAGGCCGCGAGCAGCGCGGGCTGGACGGCATCAAATGCCGCGCGCGCGGCTTCGCTGCGCAACACCCGCAGCTTGCCGCCGCGCCAGCCTTCGATCCGCGCGGCGAGCACAGCAGGTTCGGGAAAGCCCAGCCGTGCCAGCTCGGCACTCAGGGCTGCGCCGGTACGCGGGGCAGTAACGGCCACCGCCGACCCGTCGCCCGCATATTGCGCGATCAACCGGTCATAGCGCTGGCCGACTGCTTCGGTGATCCCCTCCAGTTCGGCCACCAGTGCCGCGCCATCGGCCAAGCCTTCCAGCCGCGCGACACTCTCCAGCGCCGCGCGGTCAAGCGGCAAGCTGTGCGTCTGCTGATCCGCGACCATCTGCAAGCGGTGCTCCAGCGTGCGCAATCGGTCATAGCTCTCACCCAGCACCCGGGCATCTTCGGCGGCGATCAGGTCTGCGGCGGCCAGCGAATCCAGGCTGGCGCGTGTGCCGCGCAACCGCAAGGCCGGATTGCGTCCGCCGTGGATCAGCTGGTGCGTCTGCGCAAAGAACTCTACCTCGCGAATCCCCCCACGCCCTTGCTTCAGATTGAAGCCGGGGCCGGGGCGCAGCGGCCCGTGGTGATTGGCGCGGATCCGCTGGGTCAGCCGGCCGATCTCGGCAATCGCGCCGAAATCCAGGCTCTTGCGCCATACGAACGGCCGGATCGCCGCAAGGAAGTTCTCGCCCGCCGCCACGTCACCAGCGCAGGCGCGCGCGCGGATGAAGGCTGCGCGCTCCCAGGCTAGCGCCGAGCTTTCGTAATGAGTCAGCGCCGCCTCCAGCGGTATCGCCAGCGGGCTGACCTCGCTGGCCGGGCGCAGCCGCAGGTCGACCCGAAAGACATAGCCTTCGGCATCAACGTGGCTCATCGTTTCCATCAGCCGCCGCGCCACCCGCTGCGCCGCTTCGCCCGGCTCGTCGCGGTCACGGCGCGGCAGCAGGTCGGGATCATACAGCAGGATCGGATCGATATCGGACGAATAGTTCAGCTCTTCCGCGCCGTGCTTGCCCAGCGCCAGTGCGATAAACCCGGTGGGCTGGGCATCGGTGACGCGGTGCGTGATCGCTTCGGCAATCGCGGCATCGAGCGCGCGGTCGGCAAAGGCAGACAGCTGGGTTATCACAGTGCTCAGCGGAAATGCCCCAGCCAGATCGCCCACGGCGAGTGCCAGCGCCAGCGCCCGCTTTTCGCGGCGCAGCGCGCTGCCTATGGTGTCGGCCCCGCCACCTGCTGCTTTTGCGTAGGCCAGCGCGCCTGCCCCCTCGCCCGCCGCCAGCAGCGCCGCCAGCGCCGGCAGCCGCTCCAGCCCTTGAGCCAGGTACGGCGCGTGCACCATGGCCCGGGCCAACGCCCCCGCCCAATCCGCTGTCTGATCACCGTTCATCGGGTCGTGCTTGCGAACCAGCGCGGCCTCTGTCAATCCGGCGTCATGCAGTCACGCCGCGCCGTGACGCCGTGTGTTGAAAGGTTGTCCCATGAAACTCCGCCTGATCCTCGCCTCTTCGCTTGCATTGTCCGGGGCCGCGCTGGCTGCACCCGCCAAGATTCCGGTCGTCGCCGCGCCCACCCTGTCACAAACCACGATGGAGGAAATGGTCAGCACGCTGTCCTCCGACAAGTTTGAAGGCCGTGCGCCGAGCACGCCGGGTGAAGCGCTGACAGTTGCCTACCTGATTGAGAAGTTCAAAGCCGCCGGGCTTCAGCCCGGCAACAAGGGCTCGTGGACCCAGGACGTGCCAACGGTGGAGATCACCGCCACGGCACCGACAGGCCTGGCGATTACCGGCGGCGCGCAGACCATGCTTTATGCCTACGGCAAGGATTTCGTCGCGGGATCGTACCGCATTACGGACCGGACCGCGATCACCGTTGCCGAGCTGGTGTTCGTCGGCTATGGCATCAACGCCCCCGAACTCGGCTGGAACGACTACGCTGGTGTCGACATGAAGGGCAAAATCGCGGTCATTCTGGTCAACGATCCGGACTATGCGACCGAGAGCGAGGCCGGGCTCTTCAAGGGCCGCCGGATGACTTACTATGGCCGCTGGACCTACAAGTTTGAAGAAGCCGCGCGCCAAGGTGCAGCGGGTGCGCTGATCGTCCACGATACCTTTCCGGCGGCTTACGGCTGGAGCGTGGTTGAAAGCTCGTGGACTGGGGCGCAGTATTTCGTCCAGACGGCGGACAATGGCATGAGCCAGACCATGGCCAACGGCTGGGTACAAAAACCGGTGGCCGACGCGATCCTGGCTGCTGCCGGGCAGAACCTGACCAGTCTCTCCGCCGCTGCAAAGTTGCCGGGGTTCAAGCCGGTGCCGCTGGGCCTCAAAGGCTCGCTGGGATTTGACAATACGATCCGCCGCGCCACTTCGCAGAACGTCATCGGCGTGCTGCCCGGCACCAAGCGCCCCGATGAATATGTGCTCTACACTGCGCACTGGGATCACCTTGGGCGGTGCAAGCCCGACTCGACCGGCGACGATATTTGCAACGGTGCGGTCGATAACGCTACGGGCACGGCCATGCTCGCCGCGCTCGCTGCCGCCAACGTCAAGGCCGGAGCGGCGGACCGCAGCCAGGTATTTCTGGCGGTAACATTGGAGGAATCGGGCTTGCTCGGCAGTGAATTCTACGCGCAGAACCCGGTTTATCCTTTGGCACAGACCGTAGGCGGGGTGAATATGGACGCAATCCAGCCCGGCCGTCCTGCACGCGATGTGCAGGTGGTTGGCGGCGACAAGAGCGAACTGACCCGCTATCTGCAAGCCACCATGCGCACGATGAAACTGGTCCCCGGCGCGGAAGAGGATGTCGAGCGCGGGTACTACTACCGCTCAGATCATTTCAGCTTTGCCAAGCGCGGCGTGCCAATGTTCAATCTGGGCCGCGGGACCGATTGGGTGCCGGGCGGGCCAAGCGCCGCGCGCGCGGTGGGTGATGCCTATACCAAGGACGCTTATCACGCACCCAGCGACGAATATGACGGCAAGTGGGACTGGTCGGGCCTGATGCAGGACGGCGAGCTGTTCTACCGCCTCGGTCGCAGTCTGGCGATGGGCAGCGACTGGCCCAACTGGCACAAGGGCGACGAATTCCGCGCCGTCCGCGACGCCAGCCGCGCGGGCAAGAAGTAAGCGTTGATGACAAGCGCGACGGTGCGGATGCCATCCGAATGGCATCCGCAGCAGTGGTTGTGGGTTGGTTTCCCGCACGATCCGGTGGAATGGCCGGGGTTCCTAGGCCGCGCACAGGAGCAGATTGCGGCGTTCGCCAATGCGGTGGCAGACAGCGGCCAGCCCGTGCGGCTGGTCGTGCGCGATGCGGCCAATGCCGCGCGGGCGCGGGCGCTGTGTTCCAGCGTGGTGACGCTCGAACAGGGGCGTTTTGGCGACGTCTGGCTGCGCGATACCGGGCCGCTGGTGGTCCGGCGCGGGGGTGAACTGATCGCGCAACGGTTTGGCTTCAACGGCTGGGGCGGCAAATATCTGATGCCTGGCGATCAGGAAATCGGCGCGGAGCTGGCGGCCGGCGCCGGTCTGGCGGTGCACACGAGCGACTGGGTGCTGGAAGGCGGCGCGGTGGATACCGATGGCACCGGGCTGGTGGTCACAACAGAGCAATGCCTATTGAATCCCAACCGCAATCCGCACCTATCACGCGGTGAAATCGAGGAACGGCTGCACCGCGACCTTGGGTTCGAGCGAGTGCTGTGGCTGGGCGATGGCCTGATCAATGATCACACCGATGGCCATGTTGATAACCTCGCGCGGTTCGTCGCACCGGGGGTGCTGGCACTGCCACGTGCGACGGGGGCGGATGATCCCAACGCCGCGAGCTACGCCGATGCCAAGGCGCGTGCCGACGCGTTTGGTGTCGCGCTGCGCGAGCTTCCTTCGCCGGGCAGGGTCGAAACGGATGGCCGGATCGAACCGGCAAGTTACATGAACTTCGCGGTGACTTCGCAGCTGGTGGTGGTCCCGACTTACGGCACCGCGCACGATGCAGATGGCGTGGCGGCGGTGGCGGAGCTGTTCCCTGACCGCGCTGTGGTCGGCATTCTGGCAGATGC
>JANORN010000022.1:0-17653 GCA_031415355.1 Novosphingobium sp.
CGGTGGCGGCGGGGTTTCGACTGTGACCGAGAACGTGGAGAGCACCGACCGCGTCACCGCCTCTACCGCACCGGGCGCGAAGGCGCGGATCAGCGCGAAGATCGCCGCGACATGGATCAGCGCCACGAGCGCAAACACGCCGACCCGCTGCCGATTGCGCGCTGATACTTCCGCCTCGTTCATCGGGGCATGTTACACCCCAAGGCGCTGATCGCAATCAGGAATGCGTCGCGCGCTTGGCTGCCCAGACCCCGAAGCAGGCGATGAACAGATAGCACACCACCGGCACGATCAGCGCCAGCCGCACACCCGCCGCATCGGCTGCGAGTCCGAACAGGAACGGCACGATCGCTCCGCCGACAATCGCGGTGCACATAATGCCCGACGCCTGCGGAGCCTGATCGCCTGTGCCTTCGGTGCCAAGGCTGAAGATCGTGGGGAACATCAGCGAATTGCACAGGCCGACCGCGACCAGCGCCCAGCCTGATAGCGCGCCAGTGCTGACCGCCGAAAGCGCAATCAGGCCGATTGCGCCGAGTGCAAAGGTGGTCAGCACCCGGCCAGGCTTGAACAGCCGCAGGATAAACCCGCCCGCCAGCCGCCCGATCAGCGCACCCAGCCAATAGTACGCCACCAGCTTGCCGGCCGCTTCAAGGCCCAGTCCCATTACGCTTTGATCGCCAAGGTAGGCGATCAGGTTTGATCCGATGGCCACTTCCGCGCCGACATAAGTAAAGATGCCCAGCGCGCCCAATTGCACCCGGCGGTTGGTGCGCAGCAGGTCAAGCGTGCCCTCCACCTTGGTCGCTTCGGTCTTTGCCCCGTCCAGCGCCGAGCGGAACAGCCAGAACAGCGCCGCGATGCCGAGCATGACGATGGCCAGCCACATATAGGCGGTGCCGATCGAAGCGCCCTGCTCCACCCGGTAGGCCTGCAGTTGCGCGGCTGTCGCAGTGGTCGCGTCAATCGGCTGTTCGTCGCCCAGCAGGACCGTCGCCCCGCCATAGACCATCAGGAACACGCCAATCGAGTTGAACGCCTGGGCAAACGTCAGCCGGCTGTGCGAGGTTTCGACCGGGCCCAGCGTCGTTACCACCGGGTTCATCGCCACTTGCAACACGGTGATCCCCGCGCCGATGCAGAACAGCGCGGCGAGGAACCCGCCATAGCTGGCCGAGGCCGAGGCCGGAATAAACAGCAGCGCCGCCGCCGCCACCATCACAAAGCCCAGCACGAAGGTGCGGATATAGCCCAGCTTTGACATGATAATCCCCGCCGGGATCGAGAACAGCGCATAGGCGATGAAGAACGCCATCTGCACCAGATTGGCCTGGGCATGGCTCAGCTGAAACATCGGCTTGAATTTGCCGACCAGCAGATCGTTGATATTGGTCACCCCGCCCAGGATGAAGAACACTGCAAACACCAGCAGCAGCACCGTGGTGGTGTTTTTGCCCGTTTGCCCGCCGCCAGTCTGACTGTCGCCGCCAGCAGCCCCTGTACCCGTGATTGGCCCCGCCATTGTTCGCTCCTCATCCATGCCTGTCGCCCCGCCTGGTTGGGAGCGTTCACATTTATCCTAAACTGTGACGGTTCTGGCGGCAAAGTCCAGCCGTATACGTATGAATTATCCCCGGCGGCACAATCGCACGCGCGGCCATTCCGACGCGCAGCAGCTCTCGACATGCCAGCCAAACGGCTTAGGGGATGGGCGCAGCAGACGGGGATAAGGCATGAACGAGCGGCGCAGCGGAGCAATTGATCACGATGCCTTGCCCTATGGCGGGGATCTGTTCGGTGAACTGCATCTGGCCGCGACGACCGCTGACCAGGGTGTGCGCGCCAGCCTGTTCCCCGGCCTTGCGGTCTGCGGCGTCGCGGCGGCGGCGGCAGCATGGCTGTCTGAACACTATGGCTTTCCGATCATCCTGCTGGGCCTGCTGATCGGGCTGGCGCTGAACTTCATCGCGCGCGAACCGGCGACGCACCCCGGCCTCGATTTCGCCTCGCGCACCTGTCTGCGGGTGGGGATTGTGCTGCTGGGCCTGCAAGTTACCTTTGGTCAGATCGCCGCCTTGGGCGCTGCGCCATTTGCCGCGCTGCTGGTGGTCATGGCGGTCACGCTGGGTGCGGGCCTGGCCGGAGCAAGACTGGCCGGGCAATCACGCTATGCCGGGTTGCTGGCGGGCGGCGCGACGGCAATCTGCGGTGCCAGCGCGGCGCTCGCATTGTACGGCGTGATTGGCAAAGACCGGCTGAGCCAGGCGCAGTTCGCGCTGACATTGGTGGGTGTATCGCTCGCCAGCGCGTTCGCGATGTCGGTCTATCCGATCCTGGCGGGCTATTTCGCGCTGAGCGACCAGCAGGCCGGGTTCCTGATCGGGGCCTCGATTCACGATGTCGCACAAGCAATCGGCGGCGGCTATGCCTTCTCTGATGCAGCGGGCAGCCACGCCACCATCGTCAAGCTGGCGCGGGTGGCGCTGCTCGCCCCGCTCGTGGCCTTGGTCACCTTAAGCATCGGACAAGCGGGCGAACCCGCCGATGCCCCGCTGTGGCGGCGGCTGGCGCTGCCGTGGTTCATCACTGCGTTTCTGGCGGCAGTGGCACTCAACAGCCTGATTACCATGCCGCCGATGCTGGGGCACTGGGCGCTGCTGGGTTCAAAAGCGCTGCTGTTGCTGGCGGTGACCGCCACCGCCATGCGCACCCGGATGGACCTGCTGCTCGATATGGGCTGGCGCGCCGCCGTGCCGGTGGTGGTGGCCACGCTGGCCAGCTTTGCCACTGCGCTGGGGTTTGCGGTGCTGTTGCTGTAATCAGATCACGAAATCGAGGATCGCGGGCATCGCGCCCTTGCCATTACGGCTGCTGACCATCCGTTCGTGCAAGCTCTTGATCTCTGCGCTGCCAGTGCGGACGAACAGGAACGGCAACAGCCCGTGGATCAAGCAAGCCAGCCCGCCCAGAATCATCCGCAGGCCAAACCCGGTCGCAACGGCGAAGTGCTCACCATAGGTTTCATCGACGCTGTGGGGGTGGTCAGTCAACAGCTTGGGCAGATGCATTGGGTGAGTCTCCGTGTTCCCACAATAATATATGTGCCACCTTGCGAAATCATCACCTGATTTATGGCAAGTTTAGCATTCTACGGTTATGCTATCCCAATGAACGACCAATCTGCGCAATTTGATTCGATTGACTGGGCCATCCTGGGCGTGCTGCAAGCCGATGCGGCGATCCCGGTGCATGAAGTGGGTGAACGGGTTGGCTTGTCCAGCAATGCCTGCTGGCGGCGGATCAAGCGACTGGAAGAAAGCGGTGTGATCGCGCGGCGGGTGGCGCTGGTCGATCCGGTCAAGCTGGGGCTCGCCACCACGGTCTTCGTCGCAATCCGCACCCAGCGCCACGATCCCGCGTGGCTGGAGGCGTTCAAGCGCGGGATCGCGCTGGTCGACGAGATCATCGAATGCCACCGGCTGGCCGGCGATGTCGATTACCTGCTCAAGCTCGCGGTACGCGATATCGCGCATTATGACCGGATTTACCGCAAGCTGATCGCCGCCGTACCCGATCTCGCCGATGTCAGCTCGACCTTTTCGATGGAGCGGCTGAAGTTCACAACGGCGCTGCCCCGGCCAAGCTAATCCTTTTGCAACAACCAGCCGAACACGTCCGGCAAACGCGCAGCCCACGCATTTTCCTCATGCGCGGCTCCGGGAAAGGCTTGGCTCTGCCAGTCGCGCCCACGCTGCCAACCGCGCGCAGCGACATCAGCATCAATCGCTGCCTGATACGACGGATAGACGGCATCCAGTGTGGCCGTCCCATGGTCCATCCACAGCCGCCGTCCAGCAGGCGAGCCCAGCAGATCGCTGAACCAGCTGCGGTTGAGCGCCACCTTCGCCGGATCTGCCGCAAGCTCTGCGCCCGGTGAGGCCAGCGGCCAATGGGTAGAAATGCAGGCGGCGCGGCCATAGACATCAGGCCGGGCGGTAAAGGCCCAGCAGCTCATCAAGCCGCCCATGCTCGACCCCGCGATGGCCGTATCACGCGGCCCGGTGCGGGTACGAAACGCTGTATCGACCCAGGCTTTAAGCGGACCGGCAAGCCAAGCTAGGTAGGCATCCGAGATGATCGGTCCGCCCGCCATCAGGTCCATCGTTACCCGCTGGGCCGCAGAGGCAGCGTCATAGGCAGACTTGGGTAGATACTGGCGAAACCGGTCCTGCTCTGGTGCCGCGATGCCGACGATAATGTGCGGTTCAACCTTGCCGCTGCGCATCGCTGCCAGCATCGCTTGGTCGGCGGCCCAGATCTTGCCAAAATTGCTTTTCGCCAGATCAAACAGATTATGCCCGTCGTGCATGTACAGCACCGGATAGCGGCGCTTGCCCTTGTCGTAGCCCGGCGGCAGCCAGATCGACAACCGCTGTGCGGGCAGACCTGCCGCGCTGACCTGTGCGTAGTGCAGAAAGCGCCCGGCTTGCGGTTTGGCCCAAGCCGTGACGCTGCTTGTCAGCAGGAAGACCAGGGCCAGCAAAGCCCGCGTGGTGCTCATTTCACTGGCACCAGCCGGATCGCAAACCCGCCGCCCGGGGCAATCCGCATGGTCAGCACGTCTTTGGCGCTCACGCTGCGCTTTTCGATCACAATCGCATGGCGCTTGTCGGTGCGGTAATCGGCATCGTCGCCGTCACGGTAGATCTCGGCGGTATAGCGCTTACCGGGGGTGAGGAAGGCCAGCGGCACGGTCACGGTCTGCGCTGCTTCATCACCCACCGCGCCGACGTACCAGTCTTCGCTGCCGCGCTGCTTGCGCGCGATGGTGACGTAATCACCAATCTCGCCATTCAGCACGCGGGTGTCCTGCCAGTCGGTCGGCACATCGCGGATGAATTTGAACGGGCCGGGATATTTGGCGTAGTTTTCGGGCGTATCCGCCGCCATCTGCACCGGCGAATAGATCACCACGTAGAGCGCGAGCTGCTTGGCAATGGTCGAGAGGATATCGCTGTTGTCCGACCCTTTGAGGCTGAGCACGCCCGGGGTGAAGTCCATTGGTCCTTCGAGCATCCGGGTGAAGACGATGTTCGCCTCATGCTCGGGCGGGTTCTTGCCCGGCCAGGCGTTATATTCCATCCCGCGCATCCCCTCGCGCGCCACCCAGTTCGGATAGGTGCGGTGCAGCCCGGTGCCTTTGACCGGTTCGTGGCTGTCAAAGGCGACCCGGTACTTCGCCGCAGTCTCCGCCACGCGCACGAAGTGGTTGGTCATCCACTGGCCTTCGAGCCACTCGCGGTACTTGGTGCCATCAGGATCGACCCGTTCGAGCTGAGCGGCGTCGGTGACATAGCCGGTCTTGACCACCATCATCCCGTGTTTCGCCGCAAAGGCAAAACTACGGTCGAGCTGGTTGTCGTAATGCGTCACCGCGCCCCCGGTCTCATGGTGGCCAACCAGCCGCACGCCCTTCTTCTTGGCATAGGCAGACAGCATCGCGATGTCGAAATCTTCGGTCGGCTTGGTGAAATCCATGTCCCAGCCGTTGCCGAACCAGTCACCATCCCAGCCGATGTTCCAGCCTTCGACCAGCACGTTGGGGATGCCGCTCGCCGCCGCGAAATCGATATAGCGCATCACATTGGCATTGGTCGCGCCGTGCTTCGGCCCGCGCGCCCACGACCATTCGCCCTTGATCATGTTCCACCACACGCCCGCGAACTTGCCCGGTTTGAACCACGACATGTCGCCCAGTTTGTTGGGCTCGTTGAGGTTGAGCATCAGATGGCTCATGTAGATCCCCGGCGCGTCGTCGGCGATGATCAGTGTGCGCCAAGGGGTGTTCCAGGCCCCGGTCTTCTCCACCTTGGGGCGGCCAGCACCCGGGGTCAGGTTGGCGCGCAGCGTGGTGCCTTCGGTGCGGGTAACTGTCATCCCAGAATAGTCCACCAGCGCGGCTTCGTGCAACGCCACGTGGGTGCCATCGGCCAGCTTGATCGTGACCGGGGTAGCGGCAGTCGAAACCGCAGACAGCGCGGTCTTGTTGTAGAGGTATTCCTCACGGTTCCACAGATAGGCGGGCTTCCACCAGGCGGTGCCTTCGGACGCAAAGGTGAACTCGGTCAGTTCGTCGGCGATGTTGGTCTTGGCCATGTTCGGCTGATTGGGGAATTCATAGCGGAAGCCGACACCGTCGTCGTAAATCCGGAACGTAACGGTGAACACCCGGGCCAGCGCGGTGGTCTCTTTCAGGTGGACCTTCAGCTCGCGGTAACGGTTGCGGATCGTCTGCCATTCGCCCCAGGGTTGTTCCCAGGTGCTATCGGAATCGCTGACGTCCTGGCCGGTGATTGCCAGCCGCCGGTCCAGCTTGGCCACGTCCGTGAAGAGGAAACCCAGATGCGACGGCGCCAGGATCGGCTTGCCGTTGCGGCTGACGGTATAGACCGCGCGGCCATCGCCGTCAGTGCTGAGCGTGACCGAAACCGAGCCATCTGGCGACGCAGCCGTCGCCACCGGACGTTCCTGTGCCAGCGCTGGAGTGGCGGACAGCAGGGCCAAGCTGGCGGCAAACAGATACAGCGGCTTCATCACGGGCGCTCCTCAATCAAGATAGCCCCGAAGGCGGGGAGTATTCCGGGTACCGCGCCGTTGACCGCGGCGAGTACGGTGCCGTCCTGCCCTGCCTCGGCTGGCCAAGCGGCGGGCCAATCAGCGGCGGTGGCAGACAGGTTGAACACGGCCAACACGTCACCACCGGGCGCACTGCGCCGCAGCACCAGCCGCTGCGTATCGGCGAGCAAGACCGTGCAGGTGCCAGCGCGCAGCGCAGCGCTGGCATTGCGCACCGCCAGAAGGTGCCGCGTCAGGTTGAGCAGCGAGGCGGGATCAGCCGCTTGCCGGTCCGCCGCCAGCGCCAGATTGGCCTCCCCCAGCGGCAGCCACGGCGCGCCGCTGGTGAAGCCGCCAGTCTCGCTTTGCGCCACCCACGGCATCGGGGTGCGCGCACCATCGCGCGACAGCGTCATCGGCCAGTTGGCAATCGCTTCAGGGTCCTGTAATTGCGTATATGGGATCTCGATCTGCTCCAGCCCCAGCTCTTCACCTTGATAGAGGATGATATTGCCGCGCAGCGCAGTGAACAGCAGCATTTTCAGCCGTGCGAACGCCTCGGTCTGGTCTGGCGCGCACCAGCGGGATAGCGCGCGCGGCGCGTCGTGGTTTTCAAACGCCCAACTGGGCCAGCCTATCCCCGGCTGATCGGGCCACAGCTCCAAAGCATGCGCCACCAGCGCCGGGGTCAGCACAGGGGCATAGAGGAAATCGAAGCCGTAAGCACTGTTCAGCCGGGCTTCGCCAGCGGTGAACAGCTTCATCTCGCGCTCGGCTTCCTTGCCGCCAACCTCGGCCATGGTGAACACGGCGGCATAGTCATCGGTCAGCGCGCGCAGCCGTTCGACAAAGCAGGCAATATCAGGGTGAGACTGGTTGTAGCGCTGCTGCTGGAAATCGAACGGCCGGGTACGCAGGCGGCCGTCATCAGGCGCGGGCGGATTATCGCGCAGCGCCGGATCGTGCATCGCGAAGTTCAGCGCATCGATCCGAAACCCGTCAACCCCCCGGTCCAGCCAGAACTTTGCCACATCCAGCAGCGCATCCTGCACTGCGGCCAGATGGACATTCAGCTGCGGCTGGCTGCTGAGGAAATTGTGCAGATAATACTGCCCGCGCCGCGCGTCCCAGGTCCAGGCCGGGCCGCCAAACACCGATTGCCAGTTGCACGGCGGCGAACCATCTGGCTTGGCATCGGCCCAGACGTACCAGTCAGCTTTCGCGTTGGAACGGTCGGCGCGGCTTTCCGCGAACCAGACGTGCTCGTCCGAAGTGTGCGAATAGACCTGATCGGCCATCACCTTCAGACCAAGCGCATGCGCCTTGACCACCAGCGCATCGAAGTCCGTCAGCGTGCCAAAGATCGGATCGACCCCGCAGTAATCGGCGACGTCATAGCCGAAGTCCTTCATCGGCGAGGTATAGAACGGCGAAATCCACAGCGCATCAACCCCCAGCGCCGCGACATAGTCCAGCTTTGCAGCGATCCCAGCCAGATCGCCAATTCCGTCACCGTTGGAATCGGCAAACGATCGCGGGTAGATCTGATAGATCGCAGCACCGCGCCACCATGGCTGGGCGGCGGTTTCGGCGGCAACTTCAAGGCGTGACATGCGGTTCATTGGTCAGGCAAATTCAATCTTTAGCGGCGCAAACGGCATAGCCGAAGGCCGGCAGCGTTACTGTAATCGTGCCAGGTGCAGTGGCAGTCAGCGGGCATTGACCAGCCAGCGACGAAAAACGCAGGCTGGCGGGATCAATTGCAACATTGGCAGTCATGCTGGTCTTGGCTGTATTGAAGGCCAGCACCACTTCACGGCCCGAACGCGGATCGAACCGTGACACCACAAACAGCCCCGGCTTGTCCGACATGGCGCGGATCGTGGTCAGGCCGCCCGTGAGTGCCGGGGTTGTTTTGCGGACATCGGCCAATGTGGCGATCTGGCGATACAGCGGGTGCGCCGTATCGAAATTGGCCTGCGCGGTAGTCGCGCTGGTGCCGACCAAGGTGTTGTCGTTGTAAACCGCAACCTTGGACGCGAACATGTCTTCGCGCGCCAGCTGATCGTTGCCATCAGACACGAAGCCTTGTTCATCGCCGTAATAGATCACCGGCGCGCCGCGCAAAGTCAGCAGCATGGCATTGCCCAGCATCACCCGGTCGAGCAGCTCCTGCCCGGTGATCCCTGCATTGGCTTGCTTTACAAACATCGCAAACCGGCCGAAATCGTGGTTGCCCAAGAACGTGGGCAAGCGCAGCGCGGCCACTGCGCCGCCTTCGTACAGGGCGTCATCCTCAAACAAGCGGCCCAAGCGGTCGGTGCCGATCTGCCCTGCGCTGGCCTGAATCACCCCGCTGGAAAAAGCCATGTCGAGATTGGCTGGCAGTCCCGCAATCCGCGTCCAGCGCGCCAGCAAGGCCGGGTCGATATCCTGCGTCGCCACTTCACCAAAGATATGGAAATTCGGAATACCCCTGGCCTTGGCCCGCTCCAGCATGGCCGGAACAAAGGCCTGCCAGAACTCTGGATTGACGTGCTTGGCCGTGTCGATCCGGAACCCGTCGATTCCAAACCGATCAATCCAGCCGCCATAGATCTCGATCATCCCGGTGACCACGCGCGGGTGCTCGGTTGCCAGATCATCCAGCCCCACAAAATCGCCATAGACCGAACTTTCGCCAACCCAGTTGGAGTTGCCGCGATTGTGATAATAGGCCGGGTTATTCAACCAGGCAGGGACTTTGATTGCCGCTTCAGCAGCGGGCACATAAGGCGTGTATGCAAAGGAATGATCGGTCAGCCTGGCCCAGTTGTCGGCGCTGGCAACATGATCTCCGGCGAACCCCGCGTTGATCGGCACACCGGTCAATCCGCTCCGGCGTGAAAACGGGAAATCGGCTTTGCTGCGATAGGAATAATCGCCAGCCTCGCGGTATTGAATCACGTCCGCCGTATGGTTGGCGATGATGTCCATATAGACCTTCATGCCCCTGACGTGCGCCGCATCGACGAAGGCTTTGAATTCCGCATTCGTGCCGAAGTGCGGATCGACTGCGGTGAAATCTGTGATCCAGTAGCCATGATACCCGGCGCTTTTGTCGCCATCAGGCCCCTGCACCGGCTTGTTCTTGAACACCGGCGCGAACCAGATTGCGGTAGCGCCCAGTCCCTGAATGTAATCCAGCCTGGCGGTCAGCCCCTTCAGGTCACCACCGTGATAAAAGCCTTTGTGCGCGGGATCGAACCCAGTGGTCAGCCGATCCCCGGTCAATCCGCCGCGATCGTTGCGCTTGTCACCATTTTCGAACCGGTCTGGCAGGACGAAATAGATGATCTCTTGCTCTGGCGTGCGTGCCCGGAAATCCGCAGGCGCGCTCGCAGCGAGCGGCGCGGCGCTGGTCAGCACCACAGCCAGGGCAGCGGTCAGGGCGGTGGCAATAGCGCGCATCACATTGTCTCCTTGGCAATTAGTGGCGATGGGGCGAACCGCCGGATCAAGTGTTCATGGCCGGGCATCCGTTCCACATCCCTCGCAATGGCACCGCTGACTGTGGCCAGAAACCCGTTCAATTGTTCGGGATCGAGTTGATCGGCCAGCGGATGCCAGCTTTCCGGTAAAATTCCTTGTCCGATCATCACTTGCACCCAGCCAGGCACATCGAACAATTCGTCATGTTCACGCACGATCCGGCCACTGGCGCGGAACATGGCGACGCGGTGCGCCAGCGCTTCGGGCAAGTCGAGACCGCGCAGCCGGTCCCAAAACGGTTCGCCGAAGCGCCCATTCGCGACGTAGTGCAGGATCACGAAATCGCGGATTTTCTCCATCTCGAACGCTGCCAGCCGGTTGAACCCGTCCCGATCAGCAGCGCGAACCGGGCCGTTGGGCAGGAATTCAAGCAAGCGGCTGATACCGGTTTGGATCAAATGAATTGCGGTCGATTCAAGTGGTTCGATAAAACCCGAGGACAATCCGATGGCGACCACATTATGGGACCAGCACGCCTGCCGCCGCCCGGTCTTGAACCGCACAGGGCGCGGATCGGCCAATACTTCGCCGTCAACTTGCGCGAGCAGGACTGCGGTCGCCTCATCCTCGCTCATGTGGTCAGAACAGAACACGTGCCCGTTGCCGGTGCGGTGCTGCAACGGAATGCGCCATCGCCATCCCGCTTTCTGGGCGATTGAACGCGTGAAGGGCACCAGCGGACCAGTTCGGGCCGTTGGCACGGCAATTGCCCGGTCGCACGGCAGCCAGTGGCTCCAGTCGACAAATCCCGTGCCCAGCGCGCCATCGATCAGCAGCCCGCGAAAGCCCGAGCAATCGACAAACAGATCGCCCGCGATGCGGCGGCCGTCGGCTAGTTCGACTGCGGCAACATCCCCGGTTTCACCATTGCGGTCGACGGAAACGATCCGCCCTTCATGGCGTATCGCCCCGCGTTGTTCGGCATAGTTGCGCAAGAACCGCGCATAAAGCGTCGCGTCAAAATGATAGGCATAAGGCATCGGCGGCAGCGGACTGCCTGGCGAACGCTCCACATGGACGAACCGGTTGGCCGCTGCCGCTGCGGCGTTAAGCACATAATCACCGAGCGGTCCGGCCGTGCCGGCGGCGCGGGCGCGCAGCCAATAATGCTGAAACGGCAGCAGCCCAAGTCCGCGTCCGACCAGACCAAACCCGTGGATGTAGCGGTCATCAAACCGGCCCCATCCTTCGAACTGGATGCCAAGTTTGAATGTACCGCCGGTTTGGGCAAGGAATTCGGCTTCATCAATGCCCAGCGACTGGTTGAACAGGCGGACCATCGGGATCGTCGCCTCGCCCACGCCGATTGTCCCGATTTCATCGGATTCGATCAGCGTTACCGATCCGCGTTGCCCCAGGAAACGCGCCAGCGCCGCAGCCGTCATCCATCCGGCAGTTCCGCCGCCGACGATGACAATTCTTGATGGCGTACCGGCAGTCATCGGCGTTCTCCGCGGTGCCGCTGCGACGCGATCTGATTCTCGGCCGGGATCAGCCAGTCAAGCGGCGGGGCTGCCCCCATGGCGCGACCCGAAGGTCAGCCCCGCCACTTTTCACGAACATCAGAACTTGTAAGTGAACCCGGCCATGTAACGCCGACCATAATTCTGATGGTTCATGACTTGCAGGTCTGCACCCGGGTTGATTGCGACGAACGGCTCATTGGTCAGATTCAAACCCTGGACAAACACCGACAGGCCATGCAGCGCGCTGCCCGACTGGAAATCATAGCCGACCTGCGCATCGACAATCGTTTCCGCGAGCGCCCGGCGACGGACGCGGTTGGCACCAAAGCCCGAGAAATCGCCCAAGAACGTCGAACGATACCGCACTGATCCGCGCAGGTTGAACCCGCTATTTTCGTAATAGGCCGTGCCGTTTGCCACCCAACGTGAATAGCCAGGGATGTCTGTGGCGGGAGTGTTCGGATCAGGCTGTATCTTCGACTTGGTATAGCTGACTCCCCCGGTCAGACCAAAGCCGGACAGCGCCGGACTGATGGCATCAAACGGCAAGGTACCCGCCAATTCGACGCCATAGATTTCACCGCCCTTGCCATTAGTTGGCTGGTTGATCCGGCCCACCGGATTGTAGGCATAGCCCGGATTGGTGATCGGATAGGCCGACCAGTCAAACGGCACGTCGGTTGTGTAGATATAGTTGTGGAGCTTCTTCCAGAAAAACTGCGTGGCGATGTAACCCTTGCTGCCGAAATACTTTTCGAAGTTCAGATCAACCGCCGTGGCGCGATAGGGTCGCAGCGAAGGGTTGCCGCCGCTGCCAGTTACGATCCGTTCAACCGGATCAACGCCGTAGGACAGATTAACCCGCATATCGTCAAGCCGGGCGCGCTGCATTTCGCGCGATGCGGCAAAGCGGATCACGAAATCGCTGTCAAACCGCAGCGACAGGTTGAGGCTGGGCAAAATATCCCAGTAACTATCCCCCAGCGTACGCAGCGCGGGGCCAGCCGGTTCCAGCACATACCCACGCGACGATTGGTCGGTGTTGATCGCCTGGACGCCGATATTTCCGGTCAGCGTGGCGCTGGCCATTTCCTTGTTCAGATTGACCTGAAGAAACGCGGTCATGATGTCTTCGCTGACCGTGAAGCTTTTGAACAGCACGTCACGGCTGGTGTTGGGGACCAGCGTGTAAACTCCGCCCTCCAGCAATGCGAGCGGGCTGTATGACAGCACCGGACCCAGCCCAAGATAACCAAGATTAGTGGGGGCCAACCGGTACTGCGACGGCACCTGCGCTTGCAGCAAGCCGCCCGACAATTGCAGGAACGATTCGTTCGGCGTCAGTGACTTGTCACGGTTGAGGTAATTGAGTCCCACTTCAATCGACGAGATCAGGCCGCCTTCAAATTCCTTTTCGACCTGCACCTGATACTGCCACAGCTCATCATCGACGATCCGGTCATTGTAATAGCCGTGCTGACGGCCACCGGGCGCGCCGCCGCCCCAACCCAGCGGATCAGTGAGCAGGATCAAAGCGGGATTGCTGTAATCCAGCAGGTGTGAAGTGAACGACGTACCGTTCGGGGTTGAAATGAACCGCAATGTGTCGGTTGCGCCCACGCCGCCGCCTGGGCCCGTCCCGGCATTCGATTCCAGCACGAGCTCGTGCCGGTCCGTGCGTGAAAAGCCGACATCGAAGCCGGCCTTCCAGCCGTCGTCGCCGTCATAGGCAGCGTTGAATCCACCTGAGTACAGTTGGGCCTCACGCACGAAGTTGTGGTTGTTGACCACGGCTTCCACGCCTGAGAAGGTTCCGCCAACAATCTGTCCATTAGCCACTTCACGGCCCGTTGGTGACAGCGTTGCGCCAGACCAGGCCAGCGGAATTTCGATCCCGCGCTTGATATTGGTATCGCTGAAATCCGAATAGAACCCGTCGATGGTCAGCGTCAGGTTATCCGCGGCACGGAACTGCAAGGTGCCGTTCACGCCCAGCCGCTCCAGATCGGACGAGGTCACGAAGGGCTTGACCCCGCCGATGATCTTGTTGCCGCCCGGACCATCGGCATAGCCCCATGCTTCGAACTCCTCGGTCTGATAGGGTTCATCCGAATAGGAGACCGACAGCGCCAAGCCGATGGTATCATCCGCAAACTGATCTATGTATGTCCCGAACACGCGGTAGCCCTTATCGGACGAACCGCTGTTCAGCGCGCCAAGATCAGCGTAGGATCCCCGCGCACCAAGCGCGATCACCTGCTTGCCGGATTCGAGCGGACGCACGGTCCGGATATCGATCGTCCCGACCAGACCTTGACCGATCAGGCTGGCCGATGGGGACTTGTAGACGTTGACGCCGCTGACGATTTCCGAGGGATACTGATCAAATTCGATCCCGCGATTGTCATTGGTGGAGGTCTGCTGACGGCCGTTCAGCGTTGTCGTCGAAAAATCAGGACCGAAGCCGCGCACCGAGATGTAACCGGCGCGGCCAGAAATACGCTGCGAGGTAAGCCCCGGAAGCCGCGCAATCGATTCGCCGATCGAGGCATCGGGCAACTTGCCAATGTCCTCAGCTGATACCGATTCGACAATCTGTTCGGCGCGCTTCTTTTCGTTGACGGCGCTTTCCAGAGCAGCCCGAAAGCCGGTTACGACGATGCCCGCATCTTCTTCGGCGGCGGCATCGGGTGCGGCCTGCGCAAACGCGCTGGTTGGCATGGCGAGCGCTGCAACGGCGAGCGCAATGGCCGATACGCCATAGCCGCCAGAGAAATTGGTGCCCATAAACCTGGTGCGAAGTGTCACGATGTACTCTCCCAAAACCGCGCCGGACTTGATTTGAGGCCCCGGCCGGCAACCCCTGAAATTCGGTTATGACGGTATTGGCTCCGTCTTCAGCTTGCGCTGTAGGCGGCTGAACGCGGTAGGGGGATAGGGCATACGTATACGCATACTATGCATCGGGTGCGCTGTTGCAGCGAAGACACGCTTTACTTGCAACCGTCTGCCGCGATTGCGGGCGCAGCCGCACAAGCCTAGGCTATCAAAGGAACAGGACTGTGCCATCAGTTCGGCCAGGAGAGGATCAATGGGCCGCAAGCCCTCCAGCAAGCCAACCAGCTTTGACATCGCTTATCGGGCGGGGGTGTCGCAGCCCACCGTCAGCCGCGCGCTGCGCGGGTCCAAATCGGTCAGCCTGGCCACGCGCCAGCGGATTGAGGCGATTGCGCGCGAGCTGAACTATACGGTCGACAAGAACGCCTCGTCACTGCGCTCGCAGCGCGCGAACACCATCGCGCTGCTGTTCTTTGAAGAGCCGGGAGCGGAAGAATCGACGATCAATCCGTTCTTTCTGGCAATGCTGGGCGCGATCACCCGGCAATGCGCCAACCGCGGGATCGATCTGCTGATCTCGTTTCAGAAGATGGAGGATGATTGGCACGTCCGCTATCAGGACAGCCACCGCGCTGATGGGCTGATCCTGCTCGGTTATGGCGATTACACGCTCTACGAACAGCGCCTGACCGGGCTGGTCGGGCAAGGAACACATTTTGTCCGCTGGGGCTCGGTTCGCGATGATAATATCGGCGTCACGGTCGGTTCGGACAATCTGGGAGCGGGACGGCTGGCCGGGCAGCATTTACTGGACGTCGGGCGGCGGCAGATCGCTTTTCTGGGCCAGGCCGACGAACACTACCCTGAATTTGCCGACCGCTATAACGGGCTCTGCGCGGCGCTGGGCGAGCGCGGAATTGCCGCCGACCCGGCCTTGCAGGTCAATGCCTATACCAATGAGGAGGACGGCTATCGCGCCGCGCGCCAGTTGCTGCAATCGGGCGCGGTGTTCGATGCGATCTTCGCCGCGAGCGACCTGATTGCCATCGGCGCGATCCGAGCCTTGGGCGAGGCGGGGCGCGCGGTGCCCGGCGATGTCGCAGTGGTCGGCTTTGATGATATTCCCGCTGCCGGCCACGCCAGTCCGCCGCTGACCACGGTGATGCAGGACCTGAAGCGCGCGGGCGACTTGCTGGTCGAAACGTTGCTGGCGCAAGTGGAAGACCGCGACCAGCCTGAGCAAACCATCCCAACGCGGTTGATCGTGCGCAAAAGCAGCGGGGCTTAGCCGTCAGGTTTTCCTAAATCGACAAGCCATGCTAAACTTGTCGCTGATTGATTGGCTGCGCCCCGCAAATTGCTTTTTTCTTACAATGTGTCACCCAGTTTCTGATTAGTAAATCATTGTATATAAAGAATAATTGTGTTTGCACTAGGGTGACACTGTCACCCTGGTGTCACCTTTGCTGAGAATTATCGAGCCCGCACCCGCCTGGAACGTGCTTCCCACAATCTGAATCACTTCACTGCAATCCCGCTCATCCTGAGCTTGTCGAGCCGCAGGCGGCCGTAGGCCAACGACCATCGTGCGAACGTTACCGCACCTTAATAGGCGGGTGGTTGGACTGCGGCCCCCTGCGGGACGACAAGCTCAGCATGAGCGGACTTGGTTCAAATTTGTGGCACGCCGCTCTAAACAACGTATTCGTATGCGTGTTGTCGCCGCGCGCCATCCGTGCGAGCCAGCGCCCATAACAATCGGGATGGGGAGTGCTGCACGATGGAAAAGCCGCGTCAGAATTGGGCCGGGCTGTTCAATATCAGCTTTGGCTTCTTCGGCATCCAGATCGGCTTTGCCCTGCAGAACGCCAACATGAGCCGGGTATTCCAGTCGCTGGGGAGCAGCATCGACGATCTGCCCGCACTGTGGGTCGCTGCGCCGCTGACCGGTCTGCTGGTCCAGCCGGTGATCGGGCATTTGTCAGACAAGACTTGGCTGGGCAGGCTGGGGCGGCGGCGGCCCTACTTTCTGCTCGGCGCGGTGCTGGCGGCGTTCTCGCTGCTGGCCATGCCCGAGAGCAATGCGCTGCTGATGGCGGCGGTGCTGTTGTGGGTGCTCGACGCCAGCCTGAACATTTCGATGGAGCCGTTCCGCGCCTTTGTCGGCGATATGCTGCGCAAGGATCAGCATACGGCTGGCTATGCCGTGCAAACCGCCTTCATCGGCGCGGGCGCAGTGGTGGGATCGATCTTCCCGTACCTGCTCGATCACTGGGGCGTGGCGAACGAGGCGGCGGGCGGCGGAATCCCCGATACGGTGCGCTACAGCTTCTGGGCGGGCGGGCTTGCGCTGTTCCTGTCAGTGCTGTGGACCGTGTTCACGACCACGGAATATACGCCTGATGCGATGCGCGGATTTGGCGATGCTGCTGACGGGGCAGCGACCAATCCGGTTCGCGCGCTCGCCGCCCGGACCTTCAACGCCAGCTTGGTGTGGATCGGCGCAGGCGCGGCAGTGGCCCTGGCGGTCAGCCAGTTCGGACTGGGAAAGGAAGTGTACCTGCTCGCCGCGCTACTCGCGGGTTACGGCTTGGCCAGCAGCGCCGCGATCCAGCTGGCGCGCAGCGGGCGGGACAGCAACATGCTCGCCAGCATCGTCGGCGATTTTGCCGGGATGCCGCCGATTATGAAGCGGCTGGCGCTGGTGCAGTTTTTCAGCTGGTCGGCGCTGTTCATCATGTGGATCAACACCACGCCAGTGGTGGCGCAGAACTTCTTCGGATCGGCGGACCCGGCCAGCGCGGCCTATCAACAGGGCGGCAATTGGGTCGGCGTGCTGTTCGCCACTTACAATGGCGTGGCAGCAGTAGCAGCACTCACCCTGCTGCCGCTGCTGTCCCGCCGGCTTGGCAAGGCGCGCACGCATATGATCTGCCTGCTGGCGGGCGCGCTGGGCTATGCCAGCTTCTTCTTTGTCAAAGACCCGCAGCACCTGATCCTCAGCGAGATCGGCATCGGGATCGCCTGGGCCTCAATCCTCGCCATGCCCTACGCGATCCTGGCCAGCAGCCTGCCGCAGGCCAAGCTGGGGATCTACATGGGGCTGTTCAACGTGTTCGTGGTGGTGCCGCAATTGCTGGTCGCCACCGTGATGGGCTCAATCATGAAGGCATGGTTCCCCGGCGAGCCGATCTGGACGATGG
>JANORN010000023.1:0-51791 GCA_031415355.1 Novosphingobium sp.
CGGCCCGACTTTGGCCGCACGCCAAGTCTGCCATGATCGCAGATATTGATCCGGCAGCGTCTGACCCGGTCCGCCGCTACCGGGTAAAAGTTCGGCTGCAATACGCCTATGCGGAGACGACTGACGTTTTGCTGCAAGTTGAAGCAGCCGAACTGCCAGGGCAATTGCTTTACGGAGCCGAATTGACGCTGGGCCCGACCAGCTATGCCGCGCAGATTACGGGACACGGCGGGATCGGTTCGCGTCACTGGCTGCGTTTGGCTGGGACCATGGCGGTTGATTATCAGGTCACTGTGCAGTTGGAGCGCCCGCCCGTCGATTTTGGCCAGTTGCGCGCGGTGCCGCCGCACCGGTTGCCGGGTGACGTAGTCGATTACCTGATGCCATCGCGCTACTGTCCGTCGGATCAGTTTCACGACGTAGTCGGAACGCACTTCGACGGCTTGTCCGGCGGCGCGATGATCGCCGCGATGCGCGATTGGGTGGAACGCAGTCTGGTCTATGCGTCCGGGGCCAGCCATGCCGGAACCACCGCGAGCGACACGCTCGCTTCCGGCGAAGGTGTCTGCCGCGACTTTGCTCACCTCCTGATAACCCTGGCCCGCGCGGCCTGGGTTCCGGCCCGCTATGCCAGTGTTTATGCCCCGGACGTCAAACCGCAGGATTTTCACGCTGTGGTGCAGGTTTACCTTGAAGATGCCTGGCACTTGATCGACCCAACCGGCATGGCTGCACCCGAAGACATGATCGTGATCGGGGTTGGACGCGATGCCGGGGACGTGCCGTTTCTATCCAGTTTCGGTGAAGCCGAATTCGTGCAGCAATGGGTCACGGTCGTGCGGGTCAGCGATTCAGCGCATTGATCGCCGCGATTACCCGCGCCTCGGCTTCATCGCGTGGCAGCCCCGGCGGGATGGTTTCACCCACCAGATACGTCACTGTCCCTGGCCGCTTGAACCAGCGCTGATACAGCGGCCCTGAGTTTACCGCGACCGGCACCACCGGCAGACCCAGCAACTTGTAAATCCCGGCAAAACCCGATTTCATTGCGCTGATGTCACCATGTTCCACCCGGGTTCCTTCGGGAAAGATCGCCAGCGGGCGGCCGTCGGCGCTGATTGCGCGCGCCGCTGCCAGCATGTGGCGCAGCGCCTTCGCGCCCTGCTCGCGCTGCACCTCGACCAGGCCATAACTCCGCCCAATCGTGCCCCACAGCGGGATCTGCAACAGTTCGGCTTTGGCAAATACCGCCGGGTTGTTGAGCAAGCACGGCAGGTCGATCGATTCAAAGAAACTCTCATGCTTTAGTACGATCAACACTCGCTCCGCCGGGATTGTGCCGTGGCAGACCACCTTGATTCGCAAGATGGTGCGGGCACAAAACCGGTGCCAGCTGGCCCAGCTATCCACCACCGCCCGGAATCGCCGCTGCGAGCCAAGCGCAAGCAGCACATTTGCTGCGATCACGATCAGCAGGCTGCCAAAGTAGAACACCGGATAGAACAGCAGACTGCGCAGCATGTCCGCGAGCCGGGGCAAGGCTCAGGCCCCGCCAATGTCGGACACATGCCGGGCAATCAGCTTGTGGTATTCCGTGAACAGCGTTTTCAAGCTCGGTTCGCTTGGCACGGCATCAGGCACTACGCTTATTCCAACCGGCAGAACCCGCGCCAGTTCGTATTCTGCGCGGCGCATGTGCCAATCGTTCGTCACCAACCGGACCGACTTGATCTTGTTGACCGTCACCCAGCGCGCGGTTTCATTGCCGTTAGAGCGGGTGTCCTTGGCATCAAAGCCCAGTTGCACGCAGCAAGCCATGTCCGCCGCACTGACTTTGTATTCCAGCGCAAACTCATGCTGCTTTACCGCTGTATCGACGCCCGAGACAAACAGCTTTTGCGCTTGCCGCTGATGCAGCACTTCAACCCCGTGCGCCACCCGCCCGGTTCCGCCGGTCATCACGACCACGGCATCGGTTTTCACAGGGCCGGCCGGCTGCGGCAAGGCAGCCGCGAACCAGACAAATCCAGACGCCCACAGCAGGACAGTGATAGCGATAAGGCGGCGCAGCATCTCCGTCCCTTAGAGCATACGGTGCAGCGCGCGCAACACGGTCAGCCGCGCCGTCAGCATCGCCAGCCCGGTTCCCAGCAACGGCACCAGCGCCAGCAGGATCCATGAGCCCGCGCCAAGGCTGGCGGTGGAAAGCAATCCGGCCCCCAGTTCAGCGAACCGGCTGGCAAACAGCAGCACCACCCCCGCCCCCAATGCGAAGCCGACCAGCCCGCTGGTCAGCGCCTTGATCGCGACCGAGCGCTGGAACAGCCGGGCAATCTGCACATCGGTGCCACCGAGCAAATGCACGATCTCGATCGTGTCGCGGTTCAGCCCCATCGCGGTGCGGACAGACAGGATCACCGCCGCCGCCAGCGCAGAGGCCAGCAGGCCGACCATGATGATCGCCAGCCAGCGCAAGGCATCGATCGCAGCGAACACCGGGCGCAGCCAGGCGGATTGCGCATCCACCCGCGCGCTGGGGGCAACTTCGCGCACCGAGCGCCGCAGCGCACCCAGCGTTTCGCCATCTACCGTGCCGGTGAGCAGCACGTCGACCAACGCCGGCACCGGAATGCCATCCTCGCCGTCGGTCTGGCCGCCCAGCCAGGGCTCGATCAAGCGCTCCACTTCGGCCTGCGGAACCACTCGGACGCTCGCCACGCCGGGGGTTGCACGCAAGCGTGCAGCCGCGCGCTCCGCTTCGCTCTGCCGAGCTTCGGGGTTGGCCTGGATGATCTGGACCGTCACCCCGTTGGCCAGTTCCGCCGAGGCACCCTGCGCCACATTGCCGAGCGCGAGGCCAGCGGCGAGCGCGATCACCGTCAAAGCCACCATCATCCCGATCACCCACGACATCGGCCCGGACAAGCGGCTGCCCGGCACCAGCTCGCCACCCGCCTGATCGGGGCCGAACATGCCGATCCTGGCGGCGGATTGGAGGAATTGGGGCAGCTGGACCATCCGGATCAAGCCCCGCTGCCCGAACGGCGCGGCGGATAGCGCAGCGCCCCGGTGGGATCGGACAGCCGCCCTTTGTCCAGCCGCATGATCAGCGATTCGGGAACTTTCTTCAGCAGATGCACATCGTGCGTCGCCACCACCACGGTCGTCCCTAAACGGTTCAAGGCTTCGAACAGCCGCAGCAGCTTTACCGCCATTTCCGGATCGACGTTGCCGGTTGGCTCGTCCGCCACCAGCAGGTCAGGCCGGCCGATCACCGCGCGGGCAATCGCCACGCGCTGCTGCTCCCCGCCTGAGAGCTGCTCTGGCCGGGCGTGCACCCGGTCCGACAGCTGCACCCAGTCGAGCATGTCGCCCACTGGCTTCAGCAAGTCCTGTTCGGGCACGCCGGCGACCCGCAGCGGCAGCGCAACGTTATCAAACGCAGACAGGTGCGGAACCAGCCGGAAGTCCTGAAACACCACCCCCAGCCGCCGCCGGAACCCTGGCAAGCGCTCGCGCGGGAGGGTGATCGCGTCGGTGCCAAACATCCGGATCAAACCGCGCGAAGGGCGTTGTGCCAGAAACAGCAGCCGCAACAGCGAGGTTTTGCCGGCTCCGCTGGCCCCGGTCAGAAAATAAAAGCTGCCCGGATAAAGCGTGAAGGAGACGTCCGACAGCACCTCCCGGTCGCTGCCATAGCGCAGCCCGACGTTGTCAAACTGGACGATCTCCGCGTCAGTGGCACTGGTCATTGGCGCTGGGTTCATCCGAAAGTCTGCTTCAAGTCAGCCTATAGCCGCCAATCCGTGTGGAAAAAAGGGGATAGCAGCAATATCCCGGCACAAGGCGGGTTGCCGCCGGGGGCCTTGGCATGGTTAACCCGCCAGCGATGATCATCGCCTGCCCCGCCTGTTCCACCCGCTACGCCGTGCCCGATAGTGCCATCGGCGTGGATGGCCGCACCGTGCGCTGCGCCAAATGCAAGCATTCATGGTTTCAGGATAGCACGCCGCTGGCCGCTGCGCCGGCTGCTCCCCCCCCGGCACGGCCGTTGCCGGCGATGGCTCCCGAGATCCCGGTGCAGGAGGTGCCGATCCCGGTTCCTGCCCAGGCTGAGCCCGAGCCGCCTGCCCCGCCCGCCGGTTCGGACGAAGCCGCCTTCGCTGCGCCCCTGCCATCTGCGCGCGACCGCGCAGTGCCCGCTCCGCCGGTCTACAGCGAGCCAGATTTTGACGATGACCGCTCGCGCTTTGCGCACGAACCGTTCCTGGCACCGCGCCGCAATCCGGCGACGATGTGGATGTTCGCCGCCGTACTGTTCGCCATCGTCGCGCTGGGCGCAATCGCGGCGACCGCGTGGTACGGCCTGCCCGCGTGGATGCCGTTCGCGCAGCAAACCTTTGCCGAAGAACAACCGGGGCTGGTGATGGATTTTCCCCAAAAGCGTCAGGATCGGCGCAAGTTGCCCAATGGCACCGAATATTTCGGAGCTAGCGGCACGATCACCAATGTCGGCCGTAGGGCGCGGTCGGTGCCGACGATCCTGATAATCCTGCGCGATCCGAAGGACCGGGTCGTGTACAGCTGGGAGGTCGCCCCGCCCAAACGCGTGCTCGCTCCAGGTGAAACGATGACGATTAACGAAGCCGTCACCGATATTCCCAAGTCTGCCAAGCTGGCCGAATTCGGCTGGAAGCCGGGCTAGCGGAACTCCCACAGCACCCGCCCGTCGGACGTGGTGCGCGGCGTAACCCGCAGTGTTTCATGGCCAACTGTACCGCCGACTTGGCCGGATCGCAGCACTTCCGCGCTGGCCACCCCCCGCACCTGCACCGGCAGGCTGCGCACCGGCTGGACATCCTGAGTGGCAGTGCCCTGCACCGCCACCGGAGCCAACATCAGAAGCGTCGCTAGTATCATGGCACAGGGTAAACGCGGCCTTAACCTAAACCACAACCGCGCGTTTGGCACTGTCCCGCCGCGAAACGCCCAGCCGCCCAAATCTTTACGCCCAAAGTCTTTACGGCAGACAGCGCTTGCCGCCCCCGCACCCCTTTGCTAAGGGCGCGCTCCTACCCCCCCGGGACAGCACGACTGCCCCGTTGATTTAGCGGTCGTGGCGGAATTGGTAGACGCGCAACGTTGAGGTCGTTGTGGGCGAAAGCCCGTGGAAGTTCGAGTCTTCTCGACCGCACCAATCAGTCTTAGAACGAACCGTCGCGCCGCCCGTCGGCGACCTGCGGCTTCAAAGTGGTACAGTTCTGCGGGCTTTCGCGCAGTGTGCTGATGGTGCGTGGGCGAGAGACGTTCTCCGCAGCGCATTATCGCGGCGTAATTCCGGCTGCTGCTCCGTTTGAAAGTCCGCCGCCCACGTGGGCTTCGCGTGGCTGCCGGGCGATCAGCAGCGCGCTGGCCGCTGGCACTGACCAGTGCGCTCGCTGGCGGGCTCAGCATGGATTGGCGCTGCAATTGCTCATCACAGCGAACGATCCACGACAATCACGCCGCAGACAAGCGCACAATTTTGTCCGTTTTCGCAAGACAAGCGCTTGTATCATCGTGCGCCCATGATAGCTTTATGCCAGCACACGTGACCACCAAGCGCATCGCAATTCCAACGCTCACCATTGCCGCGATGGCGGTGCTTGCCACTGCCGCCCAAGCCGGAGAGACGATCACTTATACCTTTGACAAGGCCGACAACCGGACCAACGTGCAGAAAACCGGGGCATCGAACTGAGGCTGAGTTTCAAGCGGTGTGCGGTAGTTTTGCCTATTCAAGCAATCCTTGGGACAGCAGCGACAGCGCGCAACCCCGTCCTGACTACGCCGCGCACCAATCTGTGATTGAGCGCCGCCAGCCTAAGTTCAGCGGTCCTCGCCGGGATAGTCCGGCTTCCACCCAGCCAGCATCAGCGCGCCGGTCAATTGATCGCCATATGGCGCGACGAGGCGTTCCACGGTGCGCGCTTTCAACCAGGGCTTCATCCGGTCAGCCAAGCCGCCAACCAAGCAGCAGCGTTCGATTCCGCGCAGGAAGATCGTGTCGATAAACCGTTCGATGTGGCGGGCCGCTTCTTCCACAATTGTCAGTGCGATTTCATCGTGCGCCTCGGCAAAATCGAGCACGACTGGCGCAAATCCCCCATAGTCTCGCGGGGTTGCGGCGTCCATCCATTCGACCGCGCGCGCGGTATCGTGGCCAAACCGCGCGGTGATCGCGCTGCTGAGCGGGGTCGGCCTGGTCCGTCCGTCCAGCGCGCGCAAGGCATGGCGCATCGCGCTGAGCCCCAGCGCCGCGCCGCTGCCTTCGTCTGAGATCGGAAAACCGTAGCCGCCGATGCTGAACACCTGGCCGTGGAGCCTGATTTCAGCGATGCTGCCGGTGCCAATGATCAGGATTGCCCCATCGCGGCCGTAATGCGCACCCTTGTTGGCGATGTAGCCGTCCGTCGCAAAATTTACCGATTGGAACGGGAACGTGATCGCTTCGAGTTCCTGCAACACGCCGCGACGCGAAATCCCGGCGATACCCATCCCGGCCTTGATCGCGCCAACGGCGGACTGATCAAGGCCGGCATCGTCTATGGCTTCTTCGGCAGCGGCCATGATGGCGGCGTAAAGTGCCTCTGCGCCGATCCGGGCGTTGGCTGGGCCCGCCCGGCCTGAGCCAAGGACTATGCCGTCAGCATCGGTAATCCGGGCCTTGCACGAGCTTCCTCCGGCATCTATTCCCAGATAATACATGGTAATACTCCCATAACTTCAACCCGATTGGCCTAGTTCAGATCATACCCGCAGCAACAGGCCGCGCCGCTGCAACCCGCGCGTTACCAGCAAGCATAGCCCGCCAGCGGTGAGCGCGAACAGCATCGAGCCAAGCCCCGCAGATGGCACTGCGCGGCTTACTATCGCCCAACATAAGTCCCACAGCCGGGTATACGGCGGCGGGCCGGGCACCCGCAGCAGCACGATCAACACCATATGCACTACGTAAAATGTCAAGGCCACCCGCCCCATCCAGGCGAGGAAGGCAAGCACCCACGCGCCCGGCAGGTGCCGTGCAAACCAGCGCAGCGCTAGCCAGGCCAAGATGCCGGTTGCAGCCGTAAGCAACGCGAAACTTGGCGTCCACAGCGCCTTGTTCAGCGGAATCTGAAGCGCGTAAACCAGCACCGCCGCAGCTGCGATCAGGCTCCCGGCGAGTAGCAGACAGCGCCGTTCCGAACGCACTGTGCGTAACCGCCAGGCCGCAGCACCGCAGGCAGTCGTGGCCAATGCGGACAGCGTGGATAACAGGCCTTCTGGATCGTGTGTGACGCCGTGCAAGCGCCCGGGCAACAACCGGTCGCTCCACGCGGACAGGCCTTTGCCCGGCTCCAGACTGGCGGCAAGTTCACCCGGCGCAGTCAGTTGCAAAGCGATCCAATGCAGCAGCAGTAGCGCGCAGGCGAAGCCCAGATAGCCGGTCCAGCGGCTGCTAAACCGCGACCACAGCGCAATCACCGCAAAGCAGATCGCGATCCGTTGCAGCACTCCCACCATCCGCAATTGCTCCAGATCGAGCGCTGGCCGCAACAGCCAGCTGAGGGCCAACCCGATCAGGAACAGTAGCCCGGCCCGCTCCAGTATCCGCCGGACTTTCGGTCTGACGCCGCGCTCGGCGAGCAAGGCGGCGGACATGCCAACCGCCAGCAAGAAATAGGGAAAGACCAGATCGGCCAGGGTCAAGCCGTGCCAGACGGCATGGACCGCTTGCGGCCAGGCGGCGGAACCGTTGCCTTGCAGATTGACCAGGATCATTCCGCCAACCGCCAGGCCGCGGAAGGCATCGAGCGACGGATCACGCTGCGCGGTGCCAAGCGCGGGGGCTAATGGGCCGGCCAGGGTCATGGCGTCGCTCCGGTTAGCGCAGGTGCCTGCGGCCGCGCGACCTTGGCGTCGCGTCGCCGTTCCAGCGCCACATAGGCCACCGGGGTCACGATCCGGGCGATAACGGTTGAACTAACCAGCCCCCCTGCGATGACAATCGCCAGCGGGGAATAGAGTCCGGATTGTTCGGCAATCAGCGGCACCAACCCGCCAATCGCGGTCAGCGAGGTCAGCAGCACCGGCAGGAACCGTTCCTCCCCCGCTTGAATCGCCGCCGCCATCAGTTCCATCCCGCGATCCCGCAACGTGTTGGCCAGATCAACCAGCAGGATGCTGTTTTTGATCTCAATTCCGATCAGCGTGATGAACCCGATCGCGGCGGTGAACGACAGCGGCAGCCCCGCAATCCACAACGCGACGATGCCGCCCGCCACTCCGAACGGGATCACGAACGCGACCACCAGCGCCTGGCCAAACCCCCGAAATTCCAGCAGCAGCACAATCGCGATCCCGAACAGCGTGATGATCACCGTCGGCCCCAGCCCGCCAAAGCTGTTCGCTGCGGCTTCGGCCTGCCCGCCGAGCGAAATGCGGTATCCGGCCGGCAAGCTGATCCGATCCAGCCGGTCCTTGATCTCCAGCGCCAAATCGACCGGCTGATAACCCGGTTCGGCGTAGCCGCGGATCACGAGCAGCCGTTCCTGTTGCAACCGGTTGATCTGCGGCGGACCAGAGCGCAACTGCGGCGTCACCAGTGTAGCCAGCGGCACGGCGAGTCCGGCGGGCGTCCAAGTATAGAGCCGATCAAGCTGGCTGGCTTGAAAGGTCGGATCGGGTCCGGCTTTGACCACCACCGGATAGCCCTGCCCGCGTGTGTCATAGTAGCTCGCCACGGGTTGGCCCGAGACCGCAATCGCCAGCAACTGGTCAATCGAACCGGGCGTAATCCCCAGCAGGCCCACCCGGTCAGCATCGAGGCGCAGGTCGATATCAAGCTGACGAATCGCTTGCCGGTTATCAATGTCGCGCACGCCGGCGACGCTATCGACTACTTCGGCCACCTTTTGCGAGAGCTGTTCCAGCGTCGCCAGATCCTGCCCAATCAACCGCACCACAATCGGCGCGTCAACCGGTGGTCCGTTGACAAACCGCCGCACTGTAAACCGCGCACCGGGGAATTGGCCCAGATCGGTGCGGATTTGATCCAACGCGCGCGGGCTGTCATCGGCGTCCCACGCCTTGAATGAAACGAACAGCGCGCCGGTCGTGGTGCGGACCCGCTGCGGCGCGAAATTGTAATAGACCTGTGGATTGCCGCGTCCGGTGTTGGCCAGATACCAATCGAGATCACTGCGCCGGGCCAGCACCGCTTCGGCATGGCGGATCGCGCGGTCGGTTTCGGCCAGGCTGGCGCCTTGTTGCGCCTCAACCTCAATCATGAACTGCGGAATGTCGCTTTCCGGAAACAGGCTGAACCCCAATCGCGCCACCAGTGGCAGGGTTGCGACGACCAGCAGCAGCGATCCGGCGATGGTCCGCGTCGGATTGGCCAGCGCCCAGGCGACTACCGGACTGTAAACGCGGTGGATCGCGCCGAGCACCACGGTGAGCAACCGGTTCGAGCCCGCGCTGTCTTGCCGGCGCAGCAACTTGCCCGCCAGGAACGGGATTACGGTCAAGGCTGCAATCAGTGATGCGATCACTGCCACCAACACGGCGGCAGGCAGGGAGCGGATGAACCCGCCCGCGCTATCAGGCAGGAACAGCAACGGCAGGAACGCCAGGATGACCGTGGCGGTGCAACCAATCACCGCCATGCTAATCTCGCCCATCCCGCGGATCGCAGCCTCAGCGGCAGAGAGCCCTTCGTTCATCCGCCGCACGATGATTTCGATCACGACAATCGAATCATCCACGATCAGCCCCAGCGCCAGGATGAACCCGGCAATGGAGAGCTGGTTGAGCGAGAAGCCCAGCAGATCGAGCAGCAGCACCCCCAGCGCGAGCGAGAACGGGATCGACAGCATCACGATCAGCGATGGCCGCAGCCCCAGCGGCAGCAGCGTCAGCAAGACGATCAGCACCGCGATCAGCATATCGCGGCCAAGCTGTTCCAACCGGCCCGAGACATTGCGCGATTGATCAAATGGCCAATGGATCATTGCCCCCGGCGGCAGCCGCGTCGTAAAATCATCGACGACGGCTGTTACGCCGCGCTGCACCGCGAAAATATCGGCATTCAAGTCTGCCTTCACGCTGACGAACACCGCCTCCCGCCCGTTCAGCCGAGTCAGATGGCGCTGTTCGGCCGCTGCCCATTGCACCGCCGCGACTGAACCCAGCGTCAGCACCGCCGCGCCTTCGCGCGTCAACGGCAGCGCGCGGATATCCTCCAGACTGCGAAACCGGCCTGGCTGCTGCACATTAAGGCGGCGGCTGCCCGCGTCGAGCGCGCCGATAGTCGGTGTCAGGCCCTGGCTGCGCAGCGCCTGAACCACGGCGGTTGGCGCGAGCCGCGCGGCGACCAGCCGGTCCAGATCAAGCTGCACCTGAATTTCGCTGGGCGCTGTCCCCCAGATTTCTGAGCGCTGGACGCCGGGCACCCGTTCCAGCGCATCGCGCAAATCGGTCGCAAGTCCTTCCACCCGGCGCGGTGCCGCACCCGGCGCGGTGATCGCCAATTGCGCCACATTGGCCAGCGAGGAATCGGCGCGGATAAATTCGATTGCTGCCACACCTTGCGGCAGACTGCCCCGGATCGCGTTCACCTCGCGTACCACTTCGTCAAACTTGGCCGCGCTATCGACCCCCCATTTGAATTCGATCCCGATGTTGACCACCCCGTCGAAACTCTCCGAGTAAATCTCTTTCACATCCTCGATTCGGCGCACGGCCTGTTCGATCGGAATCGTGACCAGTTGCTCCATCTGTTCGGCGTTGGCGCCGGGCAGCACCACCACCGTATTGGCAAACGGGAACCGGATGATCGGGTCTTCGGACTTGGGGATTGCGATCACGGCTTGAATCGCCAGGATCGCCAGCATCAGGATCAGCGCCGCCATCAATTGCCAGCGCTTCGCCAGAAACCGGGTCAGTCGGACCATGTGCCGGTGACTTCCCTGGCAACGCGGACCTGCTGGCCCGTCTGGACGTATGGCACGCCCCGGATCACGATCCGGTCGCCAGTGGCCAATCCGCCCGTAACGGCGATTTGATCGCCGCGCAGCCCGTCAAACGTCAGGTCGCGGCGACGCACCTTGCTGCTCTGATCCAGCACGTACACCGTCGCTTGATCTGTGCGCCCGTCAACCAAGGCTGACAGTGGGAGCCGGGTAACCGCCACTCCGCCAGAGACATTGGCGGTCGCCCGAACGATCGATCCCGCCGCCAGCGCCAAGCCAGCCGGCAAGCTGACTTCGGCTTCCAGTGTGCCTGTGGCAGCGTTGCGCAGCGGCAGCACCCGGCGGACCCTCGCGGTTCGCACTGCCCCAGCGCCGTCTTGCCCGATCACCAGCGAAACCGGCGTTCCGGCGGTAATTCCACTGCCATCTGGAAATGCCAGTCGCGCGATCAGGCCGGCCCCGCCTTCGCCCATCCGCACCACTGGCCCACCAGCCTGGACGACTTGCCCGGTTTCAACCAGCCGCGCCAGAATCCGTCCGCTGCGCGGCGCGCGCAGCACGCTGTTGCGCGCCACAAATTGGGTCTGCTCGCTGCGCGCCCGGGCCGTCGCAGCGGTGGCCTGCGCGGCTTCCAACTGTGCGCGCGTGGCAAAACCCCTGGCGTTCAGCGTCTGGACGCGGCGAAGAGCCTGGGCCGCGCGGAGGGCTTCGGCGCTGGCCGCACGCAAATCAGCCGCGGCAGTATCGGCTTGAATTCGGGCGATGATCTGGCCGGCTGCGACCTGGCTGCCTTCATCCACCAGGACTGCAGAAACGATCCCTGCCACCGGAAACGATAGGGTTACTTCCTGATCATAGGCCACGGTGCCAATCCCGCTGACTTGCGCGCCGCTTGCGCTTTGGTCCAGCCGCAATACTTCAACGGCAGTCAGCGCTTCAGGCTTGGGCTGCTGGGGATTTTCCGAGCGACCGCAGGCGACGAGCGACAAAACCAGCAACGCAGGCACCAGCCGACGCCGGCACCAGGTGCCTGCCCAATCAGCAACGGCGAAGTGTTGTCCGCCTCTCCGCACTCAAGTCCTGATCTGCATTCGAACCGGAACACAATGCTGAAACGCCCTGGAATAAGGACGCCGGGGCTCGTTCTCGGCCACGGCGCAAAATGCGTCAAGAAAATAGGCATGGCTGACCACAATCACCGGGCGAGCGCCACCGAGTGCCTGACATTTGCGGAATAGCTGACTGGCGCGCACAATCAGGGCCGGCCGATTCTCGCCGCCTACGCTGCTGAAATCAAGCTCTGGATAGCGCTGCATCGCAGTGGGAAAGCGGGCCAGCGCTTCGACGAAATCAAGGCCTTCCAATTGTCCAAAGTCCAGCTCCATCGCCAGTGGTTCCAGCGCGATGTCAGCGCCAGGGAACGCCAAGCGGGCGGTCTGGGCGGCACGGCGGAGCGGACTGGCCCAGATCAGCGGGCGCGCGACCCCCGCAAACGCCTCCTGTAAAGCCAGCGCTTGCGCTTGCCCCACATCGTCGAGGTCTGGGTCGCTGCGGCCGATAAACCGATAGCCATCGATGGCCGGATCGGCATAGCGCCCGTGCCGGATCAAGTGCAGGTCAAGATCGGCCAACTCCGCCGGTTCGGACGCATTGTGATCAATTGCCGTGACGCGCCCATGGCCGAGGTCCATCACGCTGCCTTGGCCGAAACGAGATCAATGAACTGCCGGTACGTCTGCACTTGCGCCACATCATCGGGCTCCAGCGAGACCTTGAACTTGTCTTCCAGCGCAAACACGATGCTGACCATATCCAGCGAATCGATCTCCAGATCGGTCAGCGTGGCTTCTTCCCGCAAAGCCTCGGCCTTAACGTGCGTTTCCTTCAGGACGACTGCATCAACTTCGGCTTTGGTAACGACCATCGGTTCAAATCCCTTTTGCTGTGTTGCGGCTATCGTCCGCCGATCCATCAACCCTGGCTGACAATCCGGAGATGTTTGGCATGGAACCCCTGCGCCAGATGGGCCTCGCTGCCGTCTGCCGCCATTGCGAGCGCGCCCAGTACCCCGGCATGGGCACCGTGTTCCACGCGCTGCACCAGGCAGGTTGCGGCCAGTTCGGGCATTTGCGTCAGGCCCGTCCCGAGCTGTACGCCCTCCCAAAATGGCCCGGCATCCGCCAGGCCACCCACCACCAGCACGCGCGGCGGGGCGAGCAAATTGATCCAGCCACCAATTGCGCGCCCCAGAATCGTACCGGCCCTGCGGCACAGTGCCACCGCCGCCTGATCGTCTTTGACCAGCAGTCGTTGCAAATCGCTGAGGCTACAGCCCAATTCGGCGCAAATCGCCTTGCCTGATGCGACATCATCAAGGCGGCGCGGGATTGCATCGTTCAACACCGTTATCGGGGTATAGCCGGGCTCCAGCGTCAGCACCCGCTGATGCGATCCATCCACCGCAAAGGCCCCGCCGATCCCGGTTCCTGCCGCAATCAGCAAGCAGGCCCCCTCAGCCGCTGACAGCGCCCGCGCCCCGACCAGCGATGCGACCGAATCGTTGGTCAACGCCAGGTCAAGGTCTGCTTGCCCGCCCCGCCAGCCGGCCAGGCCGGGCACCACATCACAGGCCACCACCCGCCCGCCGCGCACAATTCCGGGAACGCTAACGGTCACCCGGGCGGCTTGAGGCAATTCTCTTAACAGCTGATCCAACCAGCCTGCGATCCCATCGGCATCGAACCCAGCCGGGGTGGGCACGCGGGTAATCGCAATCGCATCGCCGGCAAACTTGGCGATCGCCGTTTTGGTGCCGCCGATGTCGATGCCGATCATGATTGCTGCTGGCTCCATGCCGCGCAGGTAAGCGGGCAGCGGCAGCCGGATGCGTTCCTGCGCCTTGATCTGCAGGTGGTGTTCGCGCGCCTGGGCCCAGTCGAACTGCATCATCCCCGATCCGCGATCCGCATAAAAGGCATCGGGCACGCCGACAAAGCTGACCGAGCAATGCCCCGCCCGCTCCTGTTCGCACAGGCGATACACTTGCTCCGCCACCGCAAGCGAGGTCGGCAGGGCTCCGGCCATCTGACGCCGGAACGCAACAATCCCGTGCCCGCCCATATCAAGCAGCTTCGCGGTCGTGCTATCCGCCACCAGGTCGGCCGAGACGATGTTGAAAGTCACGCTGGCGGCGGCCATTTTTTCCGCGCAGTCCAGCAATGCCAGCTCGCCGACCTTCTTTGATTCGGCGACCTGGCGATAGGGTGGATAGACCATTTCCGGGTCATAAAAGTGCGCTTCGTGGCTGGTCAGATAGACCACAATCGCGCCAGGCCGCAGCAGCGGCAGCAGCGCGCTGAGCAAGGCCGCCGGTCCTGCGGCATTAAGCTGCATCGCATAGTCAGCATCGACGCCGCGCTCCAACCCGCCGCTGGCGCTCAGCACCAAGCGGCTGATGGTGACGCCAGCGTCGTTCAATGCCTGGACCAGCGCCTGGCGGCTTGCCGGGTCAGCCAGATTCACCGGCATTGCCGAACTGCGCAACGGATTGCCGGCCGCAGCGTTGATGTCTCCGGCCACCCGTTCAGCCCGCGCCGCATGGCGGTGATAGGTCAGCACAACTGAATGGTCTGCCGCCAGCAGCCGCGCGATATCGGCGCCAATTCCGCGCGACCCACCAACGACCAGCGCTACTGCGCGCTCTGGGCCGGTAAGGACATGGATTGATGCTGACGGCATGGTTGTGAAGCTCCCGATAAAATTTGCGCGGCCACCGCACAGAACCGAACGCCGCTGGGGTTCCATCCGAGCGCAGGCGCGCGTTTATGATACCAATTTACACATTGCATACCAATGTGCAATCCTCTTTTGTCCGGCACTCAATCTGTCATTCAGGGCATAATTGCGTGACTCAGTTCAATTGAGTTCAAGATCATACTGATAAAATTCGTCCAATTTACCGATTTTATTACCAGAAATTTTCTAACTCAATTCAAGAACGCCAAAGACTTCGAATTTTTGCGCATTGAATTTGCATCATAAATTCAAATCAGACGCCCCTAAATCAAAACATCTACGGAATAGGTGTCAAAGTTATTCACATACTGCACGTTTCATTATAGAATTTGCACCACAAGCGATGAATCTCCCGCAGATTGCGACGAACCGAGCGCGACCCGACGGGATTCATGGTTGATACCAATTTGAATCCGATATAGGCATTTACGTCCGAAATGGATTGTTGATCAATACCACTTTGGCTGCCGCAGAGGTCGATCCGCGCGGTATCGAGTTTTCGCCGTCCCAGCTCAATCAGGGCCATCGGGACATGCGCCGGATCAGCGAAGGAGTTGACGATGACTGTGGAAACCAAGATTACCGATTTCTTGCCCTCCAACAGTGGTGATCTGCCGACTGTGCAGCTCGACAAGGCGCATTCGCCGAGCAAGGCGTTGTATCATCGCGATCTGATTGAGAAATTTGTCAGCGGAGAAGAATTCAATCCGATCCATTTGCGGATCGGGATCACTGGCCGCTGCAACATGCGGTGTTCGTTCTGCAATTTCCATTCGGGCAACGAAGAACAGTTTTACGACCGGTTTTCGTACAAGGACGAGATGACCACTGAACAGGTCAAGGCGCTGCTGCAATCGTTCAGCGATTCGGGTGGCCGCGCCGTGACGTTCTGCGGCAGCGGCGAATCGACCATTCACAGCGGTTACATCGAAATTGCCGAGTTCTGCGCCGAATTGGGGCTTGAAATCGGCTTGATCACCAATGGCGCACGGCTGGAAAAGCAGGCGGTATTTGATGTGATTGCCAAGACGCACAAGTGGGTGCGGATCGGGCTAAACTCTGGCACGCCCGAAGTGTTCCAGACCGTTACCAAGCTGCCGGCACGCTATTTCAACGAAGTGATTCGCCATGCCGGCAAGTTGAAACAGATGGCGGTCGATCCCGAATTCGTCTGCGGGTACAATTACGTCATCACGCTGGAAAACTATATGGATTTGCACCGCGCGGCGCAGTTGGCGGCAAAGCATGGCGGGGATTATATTCGGTTTGAGCCAGAGTTCTATTCAGCGCTGGGTCACGAGACAATTCATGATCGGCTCGGCGAGATCGTGGTGCTACTGGAGGAAGCGCGGCACTATGCCCGGCCTGATTTTGAAGTTTCAATTCCAAAACTCGATCGCGGGCCGATGGACCAGACTGAAGCAGTCGAAGGCGCGTTTGACCGCTGCCACTACAGCCGGTTCGTGACCGCCGTTGGCGCTGATGGGGAATTGTACCCTTGTCCGCAGGTCCACCTCAACAGCCGTTACCGCATCGGCAATGTGGTGGAAGGCTCTTACGAAAGCGTATTGCACGAAGGCCCACGGCAGGAATGGGAAGCCAGCAATCCGCTGCGCACCGACCTCTGCAAAAGCTGTTTCTACCGTCCGCAAAACGAACTGCTGCAAGGTCTGCTGGATAAGCAGCTTGATCCGGCAGCCGCCTTGCACGAGGCCGAGACCAATCCCGATCTCGCGCCGCTGCACCGGAACTTTGTCTGAACGGAGGCAATCAAGCCGGTGGTTTCGCGCGCGCATCTTGCCGATAATCGTTCAGCCATTCCGGAGCAGTGGACCGCTGCACCGTCGCCCGCACCGCACCCTGCGCGGGCGACGGTAGCGGCCGATCAGCTCGCTGCCGACGGGATGCTGGTCTGGACCAAACACTCGATTGACGCCGCGTTAGGCGGTGATCAGGTGCTCCAGCTGGCAATCTACACTGTTCGTCCGCAAGCTGGTCCAGGACTGGTCGATACGCTGGCCGACGTGTTGGTGTTTCCAGGCCTGAACGGACTGCCCCGGCAAGTCGCCGGGCTTGACCCGGCCGACTATCCGGATCGCAGCATCGGCCTCCGGCTAGCGCAAGCCGGGTTCGCGGCGCATATCGTCGACTATGCGCCGGGCACCCCGGATTTGCAGCGGGCAACTGGGATACAAGCGCTGGCAGTGCGGCTGGCCCAGGCATCGCTGCTTGCCGGACCAGCGATTGCCGAAACTGCGGCGTGGTGGCTGAACACCAGCCCGGACTGCACCAGCGGGCGGCGGGTCGTGCTGGGTCACTCAGTGGGTGCCTACCTTGGTGCGCTGGCTGCGCGCGAAGTATCCGGGTCTTGTGATGTGATACTGGCGAGCGGCGTGGTGCCGCTTGCTTGGCTGCATTCAACCCCCGGCATGGCCAGCCCCTTGCATCAACTGCCACCCGATTGCCTCCCAAGCACCAGCTTTGGCGGTTTGCTAAACCAGCCCGGCGGTGGCCGCGTGCAAGTGCAATATGGTACCGCCGATCAGACTTTTGACCAGGCCGCCCTGCGCGCAGGGGCAGCAGAAGTGGCGCAGTTGCTCGGTCCACGCGCCAACATCTGCGCACTCGCGATGGGCCATGGGACCGATGCACCGGCCGCGATCGCGTTTTTAAACGAAGGGCTACAGCTATGACCGCTGCCGTCGCCCCTGCGCTGTTTGCCGCTGCCCAGTCGTGGCTGCTGCCAGCCGATCAAGCGCGGATCAGTTCGAACGGGCATGAATTCAGGCCATTATGTGACAGCCTGTTGCCGATCGCGCCGTGCCGGTCGACCGCCGAAATTGCGCGGCAATGGCGCGAGGACGGCTACGTCTTTCTGCGCGGCTTTATCCCGCGTGACCTGGTGCTGGCGGTGATGGACCATTACCGTGCCTTGCAAAACGCCCAGCGCGCCAGTGGCGCGGGCCCGGGCTATGGCACGCGCGGTCACCCGGCGCACAGCCTGGTGCGATCCCCCCAATTTGAGCGCCTGTGCGGGTTCAGCGGTTTCGCTGACATCGCCAGTCAAGTGCTGGGCGGCGAGACCACGATGCTGCGCCGCCGGATCGTGCGGCATTACCGCGGGGATCGGCCCACAGCTTCGCGTGCGCACCGCGACTGGTCTTATATCGATAGAGGCGCGGATGCGCTGGTCACGTTCTGGGTGCCGTTCGTGCCCAGCGGGCTGCATAGCGGGGCCTTGGTCTATCTGGACCAATCACGCGGAATCGCGCCTGCCGACATTCCCGCCGCCATCAAAGCCCGCAGTGACCGGCCCAATTGCGACAAGGTGTTCAGCAGCGATCTGCAAGGCCTGGCCGACGTGACCGGTCAGCCGTGGCGCTATGCCCAATTGGAACCCGGCGACGTATTCCTGCACGACGCAATGGTGGTCCACGCCTCGCTCGATTGTCAGCCCGGGGCCGAACGCATTTCCACCGACATCCGCATGATGCGCAAGGCCGACCGAGCCGATCCGCGCTGGAACACAGATTGGGCAGCAGACGATGGCTACTGAAGCACCCCCCGCCCCCGCCGGCATAGAGGCCAAGACTATGCGCCAGGTCAAACTGGTCGATACAGCCAAACTGGAGCTGCTTAAGGCAGCGCCAATCCCGCAGATTGGGCATGATGAAGTGCTGCTGGAGGTTGGGGCGTGTTCGGTCTGCAACCGCAGCGATTTGATCTATTACACGTACCTCAATGTCTACGAGCATTGCTCCTCCACCGGCTTCGGACACGAAGTCGCGGGCACAGTAGTAGCGGTTGGCGCCGGGGTCAGCGATTGGCGGCCAGGCGACCGGGTGTTTGCCCGCTCGCTCACCTCATCGGGTTATGCCGATTTTGCTAGCGCCAAAGCCAGCAAGCTGGGCGCGCTGCCCGCCGAGGTCGATTTTGCCGAAGGCGCCTCGCTCCAGCTCGCGCCGCTGGTGTTCAACGCCACCCGCCGGATCGGACTGGGCGACCGCGTGTTCATCGCCGGCCAAGGCCCGGTCGGGCTGTTTGTCACCCAGTTTGCGCGGCTGCGCGGTGCCTCGGCGATCATCGTGTCTGATCTCGATCCTTGGCGGCTGGATCTGGCGAGCCAACTGGGCGCAACCGAAACCCGCGTGGCCACAATCGGCGGTGACCCAGTGGCGCATCTGGAAGACCGGATCGACGTCTATATCGACGCGGTGGGCCGGCCTTCGACCGTCGACACAGGTGTGCAGGCCATCCGGCCGGGCGGCACAATCATGCTGCTGGGGACACATCATGTTGAGCACGTCATCCCGATCGACATGATCGCGCTGGAGCGCAAGGCGGCTGACCTGATCTCCTCACGCGAGCGCAGTGTTGACGAGGAACGCGCGGCGCTGCGCGGGGTCGAACGACTGGTGGCAGGCGGCCGCTTGGCGCTGAAGCCCTTGCTGACGCACCGGTTCGCCTTGCCAGATTTGCAACAAGCCATCGACATCCTGGCGCAAAGTCCGCTGCTCGCACCGGAAACCGAGCAGTCAAACCAACCGCTGCCGCCGCGCGAAACCTTGAAGATCGCCATCTGCCCATGATGGCAGCGCAGGCCTTGGCAGCGGTTTCACCGCCGGTTCTGCCCAGTTTTCAGCGGGGCGAATGGTATCACTCGCGTGATCGGATCGCTTTGCCTAGCGGCGATGAGCTGTGCCTGACCCCAGAGCTCGACGTGGTGGCAGAGCTGATGCAGCCTGCCGATCCCACCGCGGTTTGGGATTTGGCCGCGCGCGCGGTCGCGCTGAATCGCGCCGCTGCATTGTTTGCAAGCGCCCCGCTGCTGATCGGCGCGCGCCGCGAAGCGCCGCAGGATTTTCAAGCGCAACTTGCGCGCGCGCACGGTCTTCCCGCCAACCTGACGATCCAGTGGGCCGAAGCGCTGGTGGGAATTGTGCGCGAACTGACGCTGATCCGGCCAGTCGACTTGACCGCGAGCTATTTCGTATCGCTGCCTGCAAATACGTTTCTGTGCCTGGAGGCGGTTTACCGGGCGCTGTGGGCCGGGCGGCGCGTGTTCCTGCGGCCCAGCCAGCGCGAACCGTGGAGCGCGCTGCGGCTGGTCGCGGCGCTGATCGCGGCAGGGGTGCCACCACAGCGGCTGACGCTGGTCAATGTGCCGCACACCGGCTTGCCGCGCCTGATCCGTTTCTTTGATGAGGTCGTGCTTTATGGCGGCCAGGCCGTGGCCGCTATTCAACAGGCCTTACCGCCGCATGTGACCGTGAAAGGCCCCGGCTGCTCGGTTGCCGTGATCGCCGATGGCTGGACGCCGGCGTCGGTCGTGGCGGCGGCGGTGCTGGTCGGCACGTCCGCCGGGCGGCTCTGCAGCAATGTCCGCTGGCTGCTCGTGCAGGACCGAGCGCATGACTTTGCGGACGCCCTCACTGTCGAACTGACCCGAACTGATGCTGCTGCGGCATCGCAGTGGGGCGGCGGGCTGGTGCTTGAAGCAGCGGCGGCGCAGCGCAGCTATGCCGCATTACGTGAGCGTTTGACCCCCGTTGACCGGCTGGTGCAACCGCACAGCCCCGACGCGGTGAAATCAGGTGCCCGATTGCCGCCGCTAGTGGCCCAAGTTGCCGAGGCTGCGCAGCATCCGCTGTTGCTGGCCGAACCGCTGTTTCCACTTGCCTTGGTCAGCGCAGGAGACCGCGCTGACCTCGCCACCACCTTTGCTCACAGCACCTTTGCCTTTGGGATCGATCCCGCTGGAAATACCGCAACGCTGCGCTTCGATGGCGCGGACCGGCCCCGGACCAGCGCCATATGACCAGCATCTGGCAACAGATCCAGCCGTGCTTGCCGCAGCTCTCAATTGGCCCGGATGACTGGGCGCGCCAGATGATGGCATGGCATTTCGATCCCGCCACTGGATCGCCGTTTTGGCTGGCACGGCGGCCGCTGCTGGGCTTCGATCCATTGCGCGATATCGGCGGCGTGGCCGATCTGGCTGCATTCGGTGCGTTTGACAGCCAGTGGCTGCGCGAATGCCCGGTGCACGACCTGATCCCGCGCGGTTTTGCCGGGCAGCCGCACCGCCTATTCGAAACCGGCGGCACCACCGGCCAACCCGTACGGATCGCGGATTTCGTGCGCGGGCGCTACGACGTGACGATCTACTCCGCATTTCTGGCGGCGCGCGGGCACGCTTGCTCTGGCGATGTGCTCGCCATGACGCCATCGGGTCCGCACGCTTACGGCTGGTTCGTCAGCCGCCTGGCTGATCGCTGGGGCGGCTCAGTCCACTACATCGACTTCGATCCGCGCTGGGTGAAGCAGCAACCGGATAGCGGCGCGGATGCTTATATTGAGCATCTGCTTGATCAGGCCGAACAGATCCTGGCGGACAACCATGTTGAATGGCTGTTCACCACGGCTAAGCTGCTGTTGCGGCTGTGTCTGCGGCGCGGGCGGCCGCTGGCCGACCTGGGGCTGAAGGCAGTCTGCACCGGCGGGACCAGCTGCACGGCGGAGGAAGCGGTCGTGCTGCGCACACACTTCCTGCGCGGGATCGACTGGATCGACACTTACGGCAACACCCTGCTGGGCCACGCCTTGCAGTCTGACCCCGATACAGCCGACGGCACGCGCAGCTATCACTTGCCGCCGCCGTTAGGCCTGCTGCGGGTCAGCGATCCGGCGGATTGGACGCGCACCGTTCCTTATGGGCAGCGGGGGCGGGTCGTGATTACCACGCTGCTGGATGACCTGTTCATCCCCAATTTGGCCGAACGCGATTCCGCTGTGCGCGCGGCACCGACCCGGCATTTCCCGTGGGACGGCGTCAGCGAGGTCGCGCCGCTCTGGACGATGTCGCCCGAAAGCGAAGTCGTCGGGGTCGAAGGCGTTTATTGAACCATGGCAAATTGGACCATCATCGGCGCAGGGGATGTGGCACAGCGTCATGTCGGACCGGGCCTGCTGGCGGCGGGTCAAACGATTAGCGCGGTATGGTCCCCGCGCCGGGAACAGCGCAATGCCGTGGCCGCCAGGTTTGACGCAGCCGCACCGGCAACCGCCGCCCAGGCGATGGCGATGGCCGACGCGGTCTATATCTGCACGCCGGTTGATTGCCATGTCGATCTTGCGCTGACCGCAATTGAGCTGGGGCGGCACGTGCTGGTTGAAAAGCCACTGAGCCTTGGCCTGGGGCATTGCGCAGCCTTGCAGGGCGCGCTGACCGCCCGCCCAGAGCTCGCATTCCGCGTTGCCTATTATCGCCGATATTGGCCGCTGATCACTCAGCTACGCCGGATCATCGTGGGGCAAGAGCTGGGCCGGTTGCAGCATGTCAGCGCAGACTTTGCGCAGCCCTATTTGCCGCTGGCCAGCCGACCGACCTGGCGGCTTGATCCCGCGCGCGCCGGGGGCGGGATCATTGCGGACGCGGGCTGTCACCGGCTCGACTATCTGGTTGCGCTGCTGGGCTGGCCCAATCTCGCTGAGGTTAGCGGAGTGCATCACCACGGCGAACGCGTGGAAGGCGAAGCCCAGATCAAGCTGGCGTGGGACAGCGGCACCACCGGCGCGCTTGGCCTATCGTGGATCGATGACCCGCGTGACGAGCTGGCCCTAACGTTTAGCGCCGGCACAGTTCAGTGGACTGCCACCTGGCCGGAGCGCTTGACCATTACGACCGGTTCCGGTGCTCGCACGCTACCCCTGGTGCATCCGGCCCAGCCCATCGAACCGCTGGTGCGCCATTTTGCGGGTGCAGTTGAACGCTGCCGCTCGGGGATCAATCCGCTGGAACGCAACACCGCAATTGCAGAGGCGTGGCGGTTCGATGCACTGCTCAGCAGCTTGATCAACCAGGCGCAAGTATCCAGCAAGCAGGCATTGCCGGCATGACCGGTGCGGCGTTAAGCGAACTGACCCAGGCCACGCTGCTCGCGCTCGGCGGGGTTGCCGTTGCCGCAGTTATCGTGAGAGCGTTCGGTCGGGAACAGCCGGTCAACATCACCGCCGACGTTGTCCGGGCCGAATTGGCGCACGCCTTCCCAGCGTTCCGGCCCGCTACAGTGTTGCGCGATCATCCGGATGGCCGAACCGCGTTGGTGTTGGACCGTGCCGCCAGCCACCTTGCCGCCGTATTCACCTTTGGCACGATGCTGACCAGCCGCTGTGTGCCGGTCGCCGACGCGGTGCTGGAGGTATCGTCCGCGCGCGTCACTGTCCGTTTGGCCGACATGGTCACGCCAGACATCACCCTGCGCCTACCGCTGCAAGTGCCGCAGGAATTCGCACGCTTGTTTGCCCGGAGCCACACCAGTTCGTGATCGACTACCTGCCATATGTCCTGCCCGCCTTCGTCGCCTCGCTCGCGCTGGAAATCGGCGTGTGGCGTTGGTCCGGCAAAGGCCACTTCGAATGGCGTGATACCACCGCCAGCCTGCTGCTGGGGGTCGGCGAGACGATTGTGCGCGGGCTGGGCGGCGGCGCAGTGATCTATCTGCTCTATGTGCTGGCCGACCGGATCATCCCTTGGTCACTGCCGACTGGGCTCGCCTGGGGTCTGCTGTGTTTCGTGCTCTGCGATTTCTTTTACTACTGGTCGCACCGGCTGTCGCACGAAAGCCGGTGGCTGTGGGCGTCGCACGTGGTGCATCACTCATCGCAATACTTCAATCTGTCGACTGCGCTGCGCAGCTCGTGGACCGACGTGCTGTCGCTATCGTTCCTGTTCTGGGTGCCGGTGATCATGCTGGGTTTTTCGGCTGAGCTGGTGTTCACGATCCGGGCGATCGCCTTGCTCTATGGGTTCTGGCTGCACGTCAACGCGCTCACCAATCTGGGGCCGCTGGAACATATTCTGGTGACGCCACAGCACCACAAGATCCACCACGCCCGCAACCCCTGCTATCTCGACAAGAACTACGGCGGAGTTTTGATCCTGTGGGACAAATTGTTCGGCACTTTCATTGCTGAGCGCAAGGACCAGCCGCCGGCCTTTGGCATTGTCCACGGTGTCGCGACGTTCAACCCGTTCGTGCTGGCGCTGCATGAATGGTTTGCGATTGCGCGCGATGTTCGCGGTGCCCGCTCTGGCCGTGAATTGGTGCAGCACCTGTTCGGCAAGCCCGGCTGGCGCGCCGATGGCCAGCATCAGACCAGCGCCGCCGTGCGCCAACAGTGGGAAGCAGCGCAGTCCAGGTCTGAACCGGCCGAATGAAAGCACAGACCTTGCCCATTGCACCTGATCGTGTGGCACCTGCCCGCACTATCCAAGCCGCCAGCCAGCAGCTGATCGATGAACTGATCACCGTGCGCGCACCGCAGCTGCGCCACCCGCTGGTCTGGCCAGTCGTGCGCAAACTGTTGCTGCCGCTGGTGGGCTATGCCGATGCGGTTACAATGCTCGCAGCGATGCGCGGGTTCAGCGGCACTGGCTTGCTGGACGGGATGCAATCATACCTGAACCTCGACGTTCCGATCAGCGGCGATCTGGCCAACGTGCCCGCCACCGGCCCTGCGGTGATTGTTTGCAATCATCCGACCGGTGGGGCCGACGGGATCGCGATCTATCAGGCGCTGCGGCACGTGCGCCGCGATCTGATGTTCTTCGCACTCGATGGCTCGATCCGCGCGATCGCAGGCAGCCGCGATTTTCTGATCCCGGTGGATACCACCCCCGGTCAAGCCTCAATGGAAGCGGGCTTCGAAACACTGCGTGCGGCGCAGCGGGCTGCGGACGACGGCAAACTAATCGTCATCTTCCCGGCCGGCCGACTGCCGATGCGCACCGCAGCCGGGCTGATCGAGCGACCGTGGGTGATGACCGGGGTTAAACTGGCCTGGCGGTTCGGCTGCCCACTGATCCCGATGCATCTAGCAGCACATAATTCGCGGCGGCACCATCTGCTGCGGCGAATGCACCCCGGTCTGCGCGATGCGACCGTCTTTTACGAAATCACCAACAAACGCGGCAAGCGCTTTGCCTTGTCAATCGGACCGCGTTTGCAGCCCGAGCAGCTGACCGGATCGCCAGCCGAGCTGACGCAGCGTTTGCGCGACTATGTTGTGGCCGGGCTGCCAAATGGGCTGGACTGGAGCAGTTTTAGCCAGACGTGGCGGCAGACCGAACTCCCCCCTGAAATCCAGACTCATTGGCTCAAGCGTTGAAGGATTGCCCATGACCAAGCGCGTCGTCATCACCGGAATGGGCTGCATCAGTGCGCTTGGGCAGGATCTGGCCAGCAATTGGCAAAGCTTGTGCGATCAGCGCTCTGGCATCACCCAGCACAAGCAGTTGGTGAACAATGATGAGCGGTTGGCGATGGAAGGGCCGCTGGCCATGCTGGCTGACTGCGATCTGGCCCCGATTGCCGCACGGTTTGGCGAACGCGCCATCGTGGGGCTGGATCGATTTAGCGAATATGCCCTGCCCGCCACGCTGGAAGCGACCGATCAGGCCGGGCTGACCGGTGATCCTGCCCTGGCCAAAGCAGCGATAGTCTATGGCGCGGGAGCCGGCGGCCAATCGGCGTTGGAGGACGCATACCAGCGGGTCTACATCAAGGGCAGCCGCACGGTGCATCCGCTCACCATCCCGCGGTTCATGCCTTCAGCAGCGGCCAGCCAGCTCTCGCTGGTGTTTGGGGTGAAGGGCCCGTGCTTCGCAGTATCATCGGCCTGCTCGTCATCCGCCCATGCGATTATCGAAGCAGTTCACATGATCCGTTCGGGCCGGGTCAATGTGGCCATCGCCGGGGGCAGCGAAGCGCCCTATACTTATGGTCACTGGCTGGCCTGGAAAGCGATCCGGGCGATGGCGGACGATACCTGCCGCCCATTCTCACAAGACCGCAAGGGTATGGTCCTGGGCGAAGGAGCCGCTTCGCTGGTGCTGGAAGAGCGCGAGCACGCGCTGGCACGCGGGGTCACCATCCTGGGCGAGCTGACCGCCGCCGTGGGCAATTCCGACGCGCACCACATCACTCAGCCGCAAGGCGATGGTGCGGTGGTGGCGCTGCGTGAAGCCTATGCCGAGGCCGGAATCGCCCGCGATACCCCAGCCCTGATCAGCGCGCATGGCACGGGCACCGCGCTGAATGACAAGGTCGAGTCCGCTGCTTTGCGCGAATTCTATGGCAACGCCATCGAGCGCACGCGGATCATCGCGACCAAATCAGCCCACGGCCACTTGATCGGCGCAACCGGTGCACTGGAATTCGTGCTGGGCCTGAAGGCGCTGACCGAGCGGCGCGCCCCTCCGATCTTGAACTACCTGGGCGAAGATCCAGACTGCGTGCTGCCGCTGGTCACTGGGCAATCCCAAGTGATTGACGCTGAAGTCCTGGTATCTAACACGTTCGCATTCGGCGGGCTGAACGCGGTCCTGATCGGGCAGCTGCACTGATCCCCCTTGCTGAAAGACCCGATTATGACCGATCCGTTCAGCCAGTTTTCGATCGCCTTTGATCCGCGCGATGAGCCCGAAGTGCTGGCCGCCTGGACTGAAATTCTGCGTTCCAACCGCTGGACCGAGGGTGCACAGGTGGCGGCGTTTGAAGCCGAATGGCAAACGCTGACCGGGCTGCCCGCGCTGGCGTTCAGTTCCTGGGCCGGACCGGGCTGGGGCGCGATGGAGTATTTCGGGGTGCGCGGTGAAGCCGTGCTGTGCCCCTCCAACACTTTCCACGCCACAGTCCAGGCAATTGTCGCGGCGGGCGGCCGGCCGGTGTTCTACGATTGCAACCGTGAAGACCTGTGCGGCAGCTTTGCCGATTTCGTCCGCATGGCCGAATTACACAAGCCCAAGGCCGCGTGGATCGTCCACATCGGCGGGCATATCGCGTTCGAAATCGAGCAGATCGCCGCCTATTGCCGCGATCACGGCATCAAACTGGCGGAAGACTGCGCCCATGCCCACGGCGCGCACTGGCACGGACGCCAGCCGGGCAGCTGGGGCGACGTCGGGATATACTCATTCTACGCCACCAAGACGATCAGCTGCGGCGAAGCCGGGATCGCGGTTTCGCGCGATCCGGCGCTGCTGGAATTTCTGTCCGCGTTTCGCGAATACGGCAAGACCCGCGCCGAAGGAGCCTGCGGCATGAACTTCCGGATCACCGAATTCATGGCGGCGCTGGGCGCAATCCAGACCCGCCGTCTGCCCGATATCATCGCGGCGAAACGTGCCTATGCCCGGGATGTGCTGGACCAGCGCTATCCAAACCGCGTCCATTTTCCGGACGGGATGGAGAGTGGATACTACAAATACCTGGTGTTTGATCCGATCACCAGCTCCACCGGCAAGGTTTACGAAAACCCCTGCCACCGGATTTATGGCGATACCGCGCGCGACTTGCCAAACACCGATTGGGTGGCGAGCAATCACTGGTCGGTGCCGGTTTATTACCCACGCCACGGGCTGAGTGTGATTGGCTGAGCCGGAGCGGTCGGACTACTGGGTCTGAACTTCTTCGCCAGTGAACGCATATCCGCCGTCCAGCCAGGCGACAACTTCGGCCCCAAACGGGCCATCCAAGGCCGCATAGCGTTCACGCAATCGCTGCGCAGTATCAGCCGAAAGCCGGTCCAGCCCGGTTTCTTGCAAGGTCAGCAGATTGTCCCGAAGAGCCTCGGCCAGATCGGCTCCGGCCAGCCGTGTTGCGCCTGCGATCCAGCTGGTGGAATAGCAATAACCCTGCACATCCTGATAACTTTGCGGCAGCGTCAGCAGCGGGATACAACCCAGATACGGCTGCAAGGCCGGGTTCACGGCATGGCCAGAGACCAGCGGCGCAATTTCCGCCCCGCGCCCCGAAAAGCCGCGCAGATGCAGAAAGCGTGACATCCGCACCCCATCGTTGACCGGGTAATTGTCCCACAAACATGGCGGTCGCCCCAGCCGCGCGGTAACATCGCGCAAGTGCCCCGGGCTGATCGATTTGGAACAGACCTCTGGCCCGGTCCAATAAATCTGGACCGCTGGATCAAGCGCCTGGCCCAACTCGCCCAGGTAATCTGGCGGACGCTGGCCGAATACCCGATCCAGCACTGGATCGTCCGAATAGTACGATGGGCACATAAATAGGTTCAGCGCGGTCCCGGTGGAAGCGGCACATTCGAATACCGCAACCTGTCGTTGCGCAAGATCAGGAACATCGCCGCGCATATCATCAAACAGCACTGCCAGATCATCAAGCCCGACCTGCGCCAATTGTGCCAGCTTGGCCAGCAGCGCAGCCTGTTCGGTACTGCCAAACGCTTCGTGGCTGCCAAATGGGGTCAGCCCAACCCCGAACCGCAACCCCAGATTGCGGCAATAAGCCGCGAAGTCTGCCAGCTCAGCCAGCTCTGCCGCAGGATAGAGTTCCTGCCAGCGGCGGCGCAGCAGCGCGTCGGCCTTCGGCGCATAGTGATACCAGGAATAACCCGCCGCAGCGATCGTCCGGGCAACATAGCGCCGCTCATCCCAGCTCCAGCGCGGCCCGAAAAACCCCTCGATCAAGCCCAGCGGCGGCATCGTCATCCCGTCGGCTCGCGCACGCCGCCGATCCAGGTTGCGGTAACTTGCCGGTGGTCATCCAGATGGACAAAATCGGCCTGTAATCCGGGCGCAATCCGGCCAATCCGGTCGTCCACCCCGATCAGCCGCGCGGGGGTATTGCTGGCCATGGTACAAGCATCCGCGAGGCTGACCCCCAGCATCTCGACCGCATTGCGCACTGCACTCGCCATATCCAAATTCGATCCCGCCAGAGTGCCATCTGGGGCGACGCAGGAATATCCGTCAACCACGATATCCACGCCATTGAACCGGAATGACCCGATTGTGCCGCCAACGGTGGACATCGCATCTGTCACCAACGCGATCCCATCGTTGCCCAGCAATTGCCAAGCCAGCCGCATCGCTTCGGGGTGAACATGGCGACCGTCCGCGATCAGGCCGCTGATTACGCCGGGGGTCAGCAGGGCCGCCCCGACCAACCCAGGCTCGCGGCTGCCGAACTGGCTCATCGCGTTGAACAAGTGCGTGGTTCCGCGCACGCCGGCCGCGAATGTCGAAACGGCTTGCTCGTATGTTGCCAGACTGTGCCCGGCACTAACCGTCACGCCGCGCTTGGTCAGTTGCGCCAAGTCAGCTGGATCGCACAGTTCCGGAGCCAGCGTGATCAAGGTGCGCCCGTTGTCCAGTGAGCAAAGCAAATCAATGGCCCCGGCATCGAGCCGGCGGAATTTCGCCGTATCGTGGATCCCGGCTTTGAGCGGGTTCAGGAATGGCCCTTCAATGTGAATGCCCACGATCCCTGGCACACCCGCCGTAATCGCGACCCGTACCGCCGCGATGGCCGCAGCGATGACGGCCAAATCTTCGCTGATCAAGGTTGGCAGCAAGGCGGTGGTGCCAAACCGGCGGTGCGCGGCGGCCATCGTGCGAACCGTTTCCAGGCCGGGTTGATCATTGAACAAGGCGTTCCCGCCGCCGTTGACCTGCACATCCACAAACCCCGCGACCAGCGCGCCGCCATCCAACGCGACCTGCGCCAAGCCATTTTCCAGTTCGCTCGCCGGGCAAATCTCCGCAATTGCGCCGGCCTCAACTACTACGGCGTGGCCATCCAGCCAATCACTCCCAGCCAGAACCCTGGCGCCAGTCAAAGCAAATCTGTCCATCATTGCGGCGCTCATTGCACCCAAATGGCTGAACTTGCAGCAACCGGTTGTTCGCCTGCGTTTGCCATTATCGGGTATGGTGCATCGCGGCGATTGCGGGGCCCAGATGACCATCACTGGCGGACAGTGCTGCTTTTGCGGCGTCAACGCTTGCGCCCAAGCCCATCAGCACCGAGACTTTGATATCCCCGCGCGTATCGGCCAGTGCCCGGCGCGCGGCGCTGGTGGAGCAACCCGCCAGATCGACCACCATGTTCACTGCCCGCTCGGCCAACTTGTCGTTCGAAATCACCATATCGACCATCAGCCCGCGATAGACCCGGCCGAGCGTCAGCATGGTGCCAGTTGAAAACAGGTTGAGGATGACTTTCTGCGCAGTCCCGGCTTTCATCCGGGTCGAACCGGCGATCACTTCGGCTCCAGTTTCGGCCAGAATGGCGTGATCGGCCGCATCGAACAGCGGGACTGCCGGATTGTTGGAAATCGCCACCGCCAGCGCTCCAACAGCCTGGGCTTCTTCCAATCCGGCGATTGTAAATGGGGTGCGCCCCGACGCAGCAACACCAACCACCACATCATCGGCGTTCAGACTGAGCGCCGCCAGCGCAGTCCGGGCTTCGACTGGATCGTCCTCAGCCGACTCTGCGCTGTGGCTTAGTGCGCCCATTCCGCCTGCGATGACAAAGCCCAGCCGGTCATCTGCCCAGCCAAAGGTCGGGCCCAATTCAACCCCATCCTGCACCGCAATCCGGCCAGACGTGCCGGCCCCAACATAGATCAGCCGTCCGCGAACCTTTAAGCGCTCCGCTGCTGCGGCGGCGGCAGTGGCAACGCTGGCAACCGCCGGGCGAACGGCCGCCACTGCTGAAAACTGGCCCTCCAGCATCGCTTCCATCGCGTCAGCCAACGGCCAGGATTCGACCGCAGCAAAGCGAGGATTTACAGCTTCAGTGGAAGTCACAATGTCTCCTCAAATCTTTCAAATCGTTCGCAGGTTCGGTCAAGCTGGTGATCAAACTCGCGAAACAGCGGGTGTGGAGCGTGTAACAAGTTCGCTCCACACCCGAGGAGGGACGCCGATCAGAAGGGCGATCTTAGCGGCGCACAGTCAGGGTCAGGCCAAAGGTCCGACCGAGCACATCGTAGGTATCGGGATAGGTATTGAATGCCCCTGAATTGAGTGGAAGCGGAGGCTTCTTGTCAAACAGGTTGTCGATCCCGAAAGCGAAAGTCACGCCATCGATTGGCGGACGGATCGCCAGGTTAAGATCGAAATAGTCGTAAGTCGGGATAACCCCGGTGCTGCCAGCGGTGGCATCCTTTACGGAGCCGATCCGCTTCCACCCGAACTGCACCGTCAGCGGTTCGGTATCCCACGTCACGCTGGCGCGGTGGCGATAGTCTGGCGCGACCAAGGTCACGAGGTCTGACGAACACCGCGAACCATAGCTGCCCTTGCAATCGACCGGGGTCAGGACCGCGTTCCGCTGGATCGAATACTGCGTCACGATGCTGCCTTGATAGGCGAACACCCACTTCCCGGCATTGGCAAAGGGTGCATCGACGCTGTAGCGGAAATCGATGTCGACACCCTGCTGCTTGATGAAGGCAAGGTTGCGATCATCCACGAAGCCATCGCGGATGAACCCCGTTACCGGATCGCGTGAGACCGCCGCGCAGAGCGGATTGCCTGGATTCGGATCGGTGATGTAGCAGCTGGTCAAGGCATCGATTGGCTGGATCTGGCCCACTGCATCGCTGATCTTGATGTTGTAGTAATCGACCGACAGCGTCAGCCCCGGAATGAAGCTGGGGCTGAATACCCCGCCTAGGGTCCAGGTCGTACCGCGTTCCGCCTTGATGTTCGAATTGCCGCCAAAGAAGTACCCGCCACCCAGATTGGCTGGATTGAACGAATCATATGTAGTCCGGAATCCTTGCGCGGTACATTGCGCAACATTGCCAGTGCCCAATGCGCAGGGATCGCCCGCGTAACGCGGCCGCAACCGCGCGACGTTGACCAGGTTGGCGAACGGGATCGAGAACACCGGATTCGCAAATTCCCCAATGTTGGGATCACGGATAACGTGTTGCCACGTGCCGCGCAGCCGCAGGTCATCGCTAACTTCCCAGTTCGCGCCCAGCTTATCGGTCCAATACGACGTATCGGCTCCGACCGACTTGCTGTACCAACTGCGCCGGGCCGCGCCTTCCAGCGTCAGCTTCTTCACCAGCGGCAAATCGGACAGGATTGGGATCATCAATTCACCGAACACTTCGTTGGCCTGAATAAACGGCGGAATTGGCGGGGCAGCTTCGGTTCCCTGATTGAACGACGTACCCAGATTGGTTCCGTATGAAAACCGTCCGGTTTCGCGGCGATATTCATAACCCAGCGAGAACCCGATCGGTCCAGCCCAGCCATCGAACACATCGCTGGTATCGCCCGAGATATAGGCCGATCCCACTTGCTGTTTACGGGTGCGATCACCGAAATTGAAGTCTTGCAGCAGGCTGTTGAAGGTGCCGCCTGGTCCGAAGATATCGGTGGTGTTGGCAATCCCCGCGAAGTTCGCCTTAATTCCGTCACCCTTGACGATGATTTTTTCCGCCGAAACACCGTATTGGTAATAGGCGTTCCAGTCGATCGCATCGGTCAACTGGCCGCGGAACCCAAGCTGTGCCTGAAAGGTTTCGCGGTCATTCTCTGCGAAGGTCGGCCCAAGCTCACCCAGCGAGCGCCGCACGTTGACGGTGGCAAAGCCGTTCACAAAAGTCAGCAATGGGCGCGAATTCGCATCTAGAAACGGATTGGTCTGTGCGATCTGTACGGTCACCCCAGCTGCGCCGGTGGTCGGCGGATTCTGGCCCGAACGCGTGCCGCCTTGCGTGCGCACATTCGAATACATCACCCGGCCGTAAAGTTCGAACGCCGACGCCAGTTCGTAGTTGAAAAACAGATCAGCATTGATCCGCCGCAGCGGCTGAACCAGCAGGAACTGCGCGGTATAATCCGTCGTCTGCGGGGTCAACCTGAATAGACCGCTGGCATCATACGAGAAGGTGCGGCCTGAGGCGACATCGGTGAAGTTGCCGCCAATCGGCAGCGTCGCCACCCCGTTCCGCGCATAGCTGCGTTTGCCCGCGAGCAGCGCATCCCGGTCGGTGTATTCGACATAGCCAACCACGCTGCCACGATCACCAAGCGCTATGCCACCAGTCAGGCTGACGCTGGACTGCGATGCCCCGCCAGCGACAGCGCGGTAATTGCCCGACGCTTGCAGGCCACGGAAATCGTCATTGATGATGAAGTTTACCACGCCCGAAACCGCGTCAGCACCATAGACCGCCGCCGCGCCGCCGGTTAGTACGTCTACCCGCGCCAACAATTGTGCCGGGATCGAATTCACATCCACCGCGTTACGAAAACTGAATGGAACTGCGCGGGTGCCATTGATCAGCACCAGTGTGCGGTTTTGCCCCAGATTGCGCAGATCGAGCGTTTGCGCGCCGAAGGCGTCGCTGCCCACCGAAGTCGCGCCGACACCGCCCGCCAGCTGCGGTATCTTCACTGACAAATCTTCAATCGTAACTGCGCGTTGCAATTGGATCTGCTCGCTGTTGACGGACGAGACCGGGCTGGTCGAGGTCAAGTCGGCCGTGCGAATGCGGGTGCCGGTAACGACAATGCCATCGTCAGGTGCAGCCGCTTCATCTGCCGTCTGCGCCAAAGCCGCCGACGGCAGCAACGCCGCGCCGCTGATCAGACTGGTTGCCAGCAGCAGCGCCTTGCGCGCAGTACGCATCGTTCCAGACATGCTTTTTTCCTCCCATTTGGTACATTTCTCATCGGCCATTCTAATACCGATATAAGACCACTATATGGGCGTTCCCGCAGGTTGTAAAGGGCAGTCATGGTGCGAATAGCCCATGAAGTCTTGCTGAATCCTGGGCGAAACTGCTTCAACTACAGGCATGATTTCAAACGACTTAGTGAATATGCTTCAACAGCTGGCAATGGCCTAAGTAGCCACCAGCTATGTGACTGCATCAGTTGGAAATCCAAAAATCGGCCAACCGCGAGACATTGGTATGGTAGTGTTTGCAGCCACGTGCAGATGAGTCGCACGATATGTGACACCGACCATCGCCGCGCGCGCCGCTACAGCGCTGTTCCCGAATCCGGACGTAGCTCCATCGCATATTCGAAGCGATCCCCGCGATAGGCGGATCGCGTGAATTCCACGACTTCGCCAGCACCGTTGCGGGTCAATCGCTCAATCCGCAGAACTTCAGATCCTTCTGCCACTGCCAGCATTCCCGCTTCCGTGGGGGTCGCCAGCGACGCCCGGATTCGCTGCGTACCAACCACCGGGCGAACCCCGTTCGCGCCCAAGGCATCGTACAGCGAATCTTTCAGCACGCCAAAGTCGGGCAGAAAGCGCGAAGGCACCACCGCGTGTTCAATCGCCAGCGGCTCATCGTTTGATAGACGGATCCGGCCGAGCCGCGCGACTGGGCTACCGAGCGGAATTTCCAGCAAATTCGCCTCCTCGTCAGTCGCATTGGCGACCACCCGCATCATCCAGATGATCCCCGGACTTTCTCCGCGCGAACGGGCATCGTCACTGAAACTGCTGAGCGTGGCGCCGGGAGCCACAATCCGCTTGGCCACAAACGTGCCTGAACCTTGTTTGCGGAACAGAATGCCCTCTTCGATCAGCTTTTCGATCCCCTTGCGGACCGTGACCCGCGACAGGCCAAGCATTTCTGAGAGATCGCGCTCCGATGGCAGGGCGCTACCAGGATCAACCCCCTGACTGGAAATGTGGACTCGCAGGTTCTTGGCCACCTGCAAATACAGCGGCAAATTCTCGTCGTTCGCCTGGGCCAGCTTTTCCTTGAACTTCAGTCCGTCGATCACTGCACTCTCCTGCGAAACCGGCCCGAAGCGCGACCGCCAACGAATGCTGGCGGGGCGCACGAGCGAGAAAACGCTCCCTAAAGTCCATATTGGACTAGCTGAGTGAACAATTCAACGGCAATAGGTACTCACTTCGTCGCATTGGTAGTGAAATGGTTCGCTAACCCGTTTGCGCTGGGTCATTTTGCGAGAACGGCAGAAATATCTTGCCAGGGTTGAAGCGGTTATCCGGATCGAGCGCCTGCTTGATCCGCTGCATCACCGCTACAGCGGCATCGCCGTGTTCGCGCACCAATGCTTCGCGCTTGCCCAGCCCGATCCCGTGCTCGCCAGTGCAAGTGCCGCCAACGGCAAGCGCAAAATCGATCATCTGCCGGTTGATCACCGCAGCGGCCTCCCAGCTGCCAAGATCATCCGGATGCAGCACGAAAAACACGTGATAGTTGCCGTCGCCGACGTGGCCAAGGATCGGCGCGGTCAACCCCGCCGCTGCGATTCCGTGATGTGCGCCTTCAATTGCCGCAGCGAGCTGCGAGATCGGCACGCAAATATCGGTTATCCAAGTCTGCGCGCCTGCGACCAAATTGCGCGCAGCCGGCAAGGCGTCATGCCGCGCACGCCATAGCTTGCGCTGTTCGTCCGGATCGGTTGACAGATCCAGCCTTTGCCCGCCGTGCTCGGCGCCGATTGCCGCCAATAGCTCTTGCTGAGCACCAATGCTGGCCTGATCGCCATGCAGTTCGACGAACAGGGTCGGGACGACCGGCAAAGCAAGCCCCGAATAGGCATTGCACGCCGCAATCGCTGCCGGATCGAGCAATTCGAGCCGGGCCACCGGCAAGCCGCACTGGATTGCCGCGATCACCGTATCGACCGCGCCGCGCAGCGTTGCGAATGGCCAAGTGCCAGACAGGACAGTGTCCGGAATACCATGCAGCCGCAGCGTCACCTCAACCACGATCCCCAGCGTGCCTTCCGAGCCGACAAACAGATGCGTCAGATCATAACCCGCCGCCGATTTGCGCGCACGGCACCCGGTTTCGATCAACGTGCCATCGGGCATCACTACTTTCAATGCCAGCACGTTTTCGCGCATGGTGCCATAACGCACCGCAGTCGTGCCAGACGCGCGGGTTGAGACCATCCCGCCCAAAGTGGCATTGGCACCAGGATCAATCGGGAAGCACAGCCCGGTGGCCCGCAGTTCCTGATTAAGCTGCTCGCGGGTCACGCCCGGCTCCACCACGACCAGCAGGTCTTCGCTGCGCAGTTCCAACACCCGGTTCATCAAGCTCAGATCGAGGCACAGCTGATCCTCGCCGCTTGCGGCATTGCCTTCAAGCGACGTGCCAGCGCCGAATGGCACCACGCTGATCCCGGCGGCGGCGGCGTGCCGGACGATTTCTTGAACTTCGTCAATTGAGGTCGGCTGCACCACTCGGGCCGGCCGATCCGCGCGGTGATGGCCTTCCATCGGACGGTAATGATCGCGGCGCGTCTCGCCATCGATCCAGCGGTCGCCAAAACGCTTCGCCAATTGATCCAGGGTTGCGAGGGTCATGTGGAAACCGTCCTCAAAAAATCTTATGCGGCAACATTTGGCACATTCACCCAGCTGCCACCAATTTGAAACCGTGCTCAAAACATCCACGGCAACATGCTGACCCTGTTTGCGGCGCACGGCAACGCTGGTCGGCCAATGGCGCTGGGGACGAGCTTCTGCAATTCCGGGGCGCACGCCTTGGCCTCCATAGCTTGATGACAGAGCTTGCGTCTTAATGCAACCATTTCAATACCAGTTGTTGCGTGATTTGCATAAAGTGGTCTAGTATAGCGGCGATATGTTCCAAATTGGTCCCCCTTCAGGAGCTACTGTCTTGTCTGCCACGCCAACCACAGTTCCAGCACGGCCAAGCTTTATGGCCATTGAAGCAGCGCAATCGGGCTTAGTGATGGCGGAGCAATTCGCAAAAAATGCCGCGCCAATGGCGCAACTGGCCGCGCTTTGGCGGCGGCTTGAACCGCGCCTGCTGGTAACGGTAGCGCGCGGCAGCTCAGACAACGCCGCCGCTTATGCAAAAACCGCGTTTGAAACCGTGCTTGGAATCCCGGTGATCAGCCAGCCACCTTCAATCGGTTCGTTGTATCAAGCAAGTTCACGGCACCTTGCCGGGCAGCCAGTGTTGCTGATCTCGCAATCCGGCGGCAGCCCTGATCTGGTCGCTTCTGCGATCGACGCCCGCCGCGCTGGCGCGCATGTTATCGCCATGGTCAATGTCGTGGATTCCCCGCTCGCGGCGCAAGCCGATACCGTCATCCCGCTACACGCGGGCCTCGAGCACAGTGTCGCGGCAACCAAAAGCTTCATCGCTTCGCTCGCGGCAATCGCGCATTTGGTCACCGAATTGCGCGGTGACGCCGATTTGCGTGAGGCCCTGCTCCGCACGCCTGCCACAGTAACTAAAGCTTGGCACAGCGATTGGTCAGCCGCCCTGCCCGTGTTGGCACAGCGACAATCAATGCTGGTGCTCGGGCGCGGTCCAACCATGGGCATTGCTGGCGAAGCGGCGCTCAAGCTGAAAGAAACCACCCGGCTGCACGCCGAAGCTTACAGCATCGCCGAAGTGGCGCATGGACCGATGACCCTGGTCCGCGCGGGCGACCCCATCCTCGTCTTTGTGCCCGGCGACATTGCCCGCACCGGCGCCGCAGACCGAATCCGCGCATTTGCACAACGCGGAGCGATTGTGCTGGCGGCTGGCAGCCCGGAAGATATCGGCAGCGCCACGCTGCAATTACCTCGCGCCAGCGGCCTCCATCCGCTGTTCGAACCGATGGCTACAATCTGTAGCTTCTATCGTTTTGCAGAAGCGCTGGCCCGGATGCGCGGCGATGATCCCGACCGGCCACCGTTTCTCAACAAAGTAACAGAAACGCGGTGACCGAAGTGGGTTGGTGCGGCGGAGCCGTCACGGCAGCGAATGCAGTGATCTTAAACTGCCGTCACTGACCGCTTTGTGTGCAGGTTTCCGATTCCTGAAAAAATCGCCCGCCTTAACATCAACAACCCTTTGGCAAGACGTGTTCCGATTGCTGCAATATCGCAGAGGCATTCGATTCATCCACAACGTGACCCGACGTGTTCAAGGAACTCGTCGTCAAGCCAGCAGCCGTCAAACTTTCTTGAAATTCTTCATACGGACCGGCTTCAATATCGCTGGCTCCAACGAAATAGTGCGTGCTCTGAAGCTCTTGCTTGTTGGCCGGGTTTTGGCGGTACGCCGCTGTCAGACTCACGGCATTACCTTTGTGCTGACCAAAGAACGCCCTCGTAAAATCGGCCACTCTGATACTTTGCGCGGTTTGCGGGATTCCGACCTGGTATGTCTTCCAACGATTTCTTGCGATTTCCTGATATCCACCGCGCGTGCTGTCGTTGATGACAAACTGCATAAATGCGTCGGGTGAGCGTAGCAAAGGAACCATAGCAATGTGCGCGTCAATTTGGCCCTTTGAACTGTTGGCGTAGATGTACGTTCCCAGGCTGGCTGTGACCAAAATAACCGGCCGGCCGGCTGCGATCTTTTTGACGTGTTTGAGGAAAGCATCCACGTCGGCGATTGCGTCGATCAAGCTGCTGCCTGGATAATGCGAAACGTCCGCCGTGCCGGTATAGACTGGGATCAGGACTCCGGACCGACAGCGCCTCGCAAGCGCGCGAACGAGAGCCTTGGGCCCGGGAGCGAGATCAAATCCATCAAGAATTCTAGCCCCCGGCCCGCCAGGAATATAAACAATCACAGAGTCTGGCTTCCTAATGTCTTCAGGCAAAAAGGCAGCATAGTGCAGTTGCCTTCCAGCAGCCGGGACAGTGCCGTGGAATTCAGCTCCAAGCCAGCCGGCTGCCCGACACGGTTTGGCTTCGGCAGCAGGCGACAAGGCGAACGGCGCGAGCATCAGAACATCCGGTCCTGCAGCAGGACAGGCCGCTGGTTGACCAGCAACTGCACAGGAAGCCAGTCCGATCATCAGCACGACTGAAGCGAGTGCCCGCCGCGCGGGCACTCGCCAGTTACAGATGGTTTGCAATCTGATCATCTATAACAATCAATCAGATTAAGGGCGTGTAGGTGGAGGTGGGACCCGGAGCCAATACTCTTCATCCCCACCCGAAGTGTCCGCGCCAGCTTCTACTCCACGAGTTGGGACGGTAACGCCGACGTTCACCCCCCAGTTGGAATCGCGAGTGACGAGATTGTGATTGTCGGGAGTCCCGGGAACGAACCAACCCATGAAATCATCAAAGAAGATATCATCTTCCCAGATCAGCCAAGCCCCAGCTTGGCCATCATAGCGGGCATAGAAGTCTCCCGGCAAATCTACCGTCGGGTGCGCAATTACCACGATTTCTTCCTCACTATTGGGAATACCGTCGCCGTCATCGTCGCCATCGGGATCCCAATCGCTATCATCGACAGCACCCGCGCCGCCACCGCCAAGATCAACTCCCCCGCCAAACATCGACATGTCAAACTGAAACCGGATTCGATTGAGCTGTTCCACAATGGCCGGATCGACCGGCGGAGTGCCGTTAACAACTATGTCCCCGCCGGAAACAGAGTGCAGTTCTTCAGCGGTGATTAGCCGCAGTGTAGAATGAAGTGTCATGATTAAATCCTTATAGTGATACGCGTCAGAACGAGGAAAATTTCCCGGTGACGGCTATTACAATTGGCTATTCGTATTAATCAGCCAGATACCGGCAGCGGATCGGACAGCTGGCTATCGGGGTTTGCCCCAAACAGACTCGGCTGCCCCATTTTGTAGTAAAAGAATTGTTCGATCAGGAAAGCGTTCGGATCAAAGAACTGGCCTGGCAATGGGTATTCACAAACAACATCAAAGCCCCCAGCAATTTGCTCGGTAGCAGCCGGTGATAGTAATCGCATTGTACTGTCCATTCCTGTAAGATTTGTGGTCAAGTCTCCGCCCGGTGACTGTTGACGCAGTCGCCCGGGCGGTCTCTTCGCGAGTTGAATTGCCCGCGCGGAGCTTGTTCGAGCCGGCCTGTTACCGGATCAAATCAGGGAGTCCCTGGATAGGTAAGCCGCAACTCCGCCCCCAATGGGCAATCATTGGCGAAGCACGGTCCACACTGTCGCGGGATCACAGATAGTAAATGTATCCCGGCTCCATGTCTGGATCCTGCCCAGGCTGAAGAAAGATCGAACCGTTGGCGACACCATCGTCAGCAACGTCCCCATCAAACATGCTTTGGGCCATGGATTCTATCATGTCTTCACGACTGTCAGAACCAAGTTCAAGCCCAACAGCATATGCGGCGCCAGCCCGGCCCGCCAAACCGAGATAGCCGCCGGTGGCAATGGCGGAAAAGTAGAGATAATTGACAAACCACGAAGCGATATCACGATAGCTGTCGAGCACCCGTTCGAGCGCTGCGGGGTCACCGATGACAACGATCTCCTCTTCCTGATTGGGGATGCCATCGCCGTCGTCATCGCCATCTGGATCCCATTCCCCTTCGCTAGCCGCTCCGCCGCCACCGCCACCAACACCATAATCGTTGTCAAAAAACTCAACATTGGCGAAGCGCATCCGATCAAGCTGATCCAAGATATGCGGATCGATTGGGCGGCTTCCGGTGACAACGATATCCCCACCCGCAACGACATCAATTTCTGCGCTGCGCAGCAGGCGCAGATTCTTAAATTCAGACATTTTTATTCTCCTAACTGCTATTCTGTTCGACAGGCATCTGCAAACCCCGCAATTCAGCGGTCAGGCGTTGCCTATCTTTGTTCGGTAATGCGGATCAGTTTGGCAGGGCCGGCGGTGGGTCGATCATTTGTCCATCAGGGTTCGGCCCAAACAGGCTGGGCTGATACATTCTGAACAACCGAAATTGCTCGACCAAAAGATTGTCCGGGTAGCCAACGACGATGATATCCTCGGTGCCACCAGCAACAAGGTTGATTTCATCGACACTAAGTGTTCGGAAAATAAGGGCGTTAGACATAGTCCACTCCTATGACGGGCGCGGCGGCTCATTCAGCAAAGCAGGAACTGCTCGCGCCAGTGAATGTTTTCTGATTACTGCTCAGCCAGGTACTGGCGGTGGATCCATCAGCTGGAGATCAGGATTAACCCCAAAAATGCTCATCCGGCCCATTTTGTAATTCATGAATTCGTCGTATAAAAATGGATCGAGCCCCTCAGGGGCTGGGCTGAATCCACCAGCAACCTGTTCAATTTCAAAGTCTTCAAGCAATTTCATCGCGAGTCCTTTCCTGTAAGTTTGGCTTGCACTGTCCAGACCCGGCACCGTTGACGCGGCGTTCGGGGCTGGCCCTGCATCATCCGCTTTCGGGTGATGGAGAGTTGGGGTTTGCCGACGCAGTCGCCGACCGAATTTGTTCGCTACAATGGCGCAGTTGCGGATTACGCGGCAGGTAGCTATCCATGCTCACGCTTCAAATCCTTTCCTGTAAGTACTGGACCAGAAGCAGGGTGCCCGGGTGTTGACGCGCCTGGGTGCCCACCTGCTCCCGCTGCGATAGATTGCTGGCCAGCGGGCCGTTGCTCCATCGCCAGCCCCGCAAATACTCCGATCACGCGGTCTGCGCCGTGCGTCGCGCCAGGGCGATGCGCCACGGTTGCACGTGTCGCGCCCAATTTGCCGATCGCTTCCGCCACCGCTTGTTCCGCCACCGGATCAAGGTGCGCAGTGCCTTCATCCATAAACAGCACCGTGGGAGTGCGATATAGCGCCCGCGCCAGCAGCACCCGCTGTTTTTGTCCGCCCGATAGGACCGAACCCATATCGCCAACCAAAGTACCGTAGGCCATTGGCATCGCCATGATTTCTCCATGGATTGACGCTGCTTCCGCAGCCTGATGGATGCGCGCAAGATTGCGTTCCGGATCGAAGAATGCGATGTTTTCGGCAATTGATCCGGCGAACAGTACATCGTCCTGCGCAACCGACCCAGCATCGAGCCGCCAGCGCCGCAACCCGTAGGAATCGAGCGGCACGCCATTAATCAGCACTTGTCCGTGGGTGGGCTTTAGCAGTCCCATCATAATCTTCAGCAGCGTGGTTTTGCCGCCGCCCGACGGGCCGATCAGCACCACCGATTCACCGCCTGCAATCTTCAAGTTAACACCCTTCAAAACTTCAGCTTCGCCTTGGCCATAGCTGAAATGGATGTTGCGCAATTCGATTGTCGGCGGGCACCGCTCCCCCTCTTCAAGCATCGGCAGACCGGAACCAGTGCCCAAATCTTCCTGCTTGTTCAGCGCAATGTCGGCAATCCGACCAAGGTGCAGGCTGATCAGGTTGTAATTGATGGCCTGTTCAACCAACCGGGTTCCAGCCCCCAAGAATTGTTGTTTGTAAGCCTGAAACGCGAAGATCATGCCCAGGCTGATCTGCGCTTCCAGCGCCATTCCGATCGCCAGATAGACAAACAGCACGGTTTCCAGACCCATCACGAACTGGTTGGCAGAATCGAAAATTGAAGTCAGCCGCCCCAGTTTGATCTGCGCATTAATCGCGTCTGCCTTGGCGGTTTGCCAAACGCGCTGACGGCTTTCCTCTTGGCCGAACGCCTTGACTGCTGAAATCCCACGGACCGATTCAATGAACAGGCTGTTTTCCTTGGCTGCCGTCGTGATCGCATCAATGTTGCGCAATTTCAGTGCTTGCAAGAAGGCTAGGCGCAAAACGACGTAGAGCAGCAGGGCGGCGCAGGCGATTAAGGCCAGTTTGGCGGAATAGATAAACATCAGACCAAGCGTGGCCAGCGCCATCACCCCGTCGATCAACGCTGCGATCATGCCGTTGCTGAGCAACTGCGTAATCGGCAAAGTTGAGCCGAACCGCGAGACAATATCGCCGACATGCCGCTTTTCAAACCACGGCAACGGCAACCGCATCAAGTGGCGAAACAAGTTCACGGTAATCTGGTACGACAGCGCATTGTTAAGCGTGACCAGGACCAATGAGCGCAGCCAGGTGGTGAGGAAATTGATCACCGCCAACCCGGCAAAACCAGCCGCAAGAACCACCAGCAAGCTCTTGTCGAAGCTGGGGAAAACGGTGTCGATTGCAACCTGCATGTAAAACGGAGACGCCAGCGCAGCGGCCTGGAGGATGATTGACAGGATCACCACCCGCCGGAAAGTTTGCCAGAACCCGGCCATCGATGACCATAGCTGCGTAATCCGCAGTGCCGGCTTTTGCCGTGCAGTCTGAAAGCTCTCAGACTTCATCAGTTCCAGCATCACGCCGGTAAAATGTCGCGACAGCTCCTGTTCGGTCAGCACCAACTGGCCGCGCGCGGGATCGTGAACATGAAAACGCGGTCCGCGCAAGCCATTGGCAATTTCAATCAGGACGACAAAGTGGTTCAAGTTCCAGTGCAGCACGGCCGGCAAGGCAATCTGATGCAAATCGGCAATCTCGCCGCGCAGTGGCCGAGTATTGAAGCCCAGCTGCTCCGAAATGCTCATCAGTTGTTTGAGCGTCGCGCCCTTCAGCGAGAGCGAAAACCGCGCGCGCAGTGTTGGCAGATCGGTGCGGTGGCCGTGATGGCTGGCCACCATCGCCATGCAGGCGAGCGCACATTCGCTGGCTTCATCCTGGGCGATGTACGGCGTGCGCCGCTTGCCACCGAGTTCGAGAAGATCGCTGACATGTTGCATGGGTTCAGGTCCGGTTCGCGACCGCGCGCAGCGGGGTCAACAGCCAATCAAGGAAGCTTTGCCGTTCCAGCACAATGTTTGCAGTCAGCGCCATTCCGGGCTGTAGCGGGTAAGATTGACCAAAGGCCCGCACCATTTGGCCATCGAGCAAGACTGTCACCTTATAGACGGGCTCTTCCAGCTTCAGCGGCACGGCGGTTTCGCGCGGATCGATCAGCACTTTGGAAATGGCTTCGATCCGCCCAGAGAAACTACCAAACCGTTGATAGGGAAAGGCATCATACAGCAGCTTCGTTTCTTGCCCCGTGCGGACAAATCCGATCGCGCGACTGGGTGCGTAGATTTCAGCGCGCATCTGTGCCCCGTCGGGCACAATTGTCATCAACGGACTTGCAGGATTGGCGGTGCTGCCGATATTGATTAGCACGGTTGTTACGCGGCCATTGACCGGCGCGCGCACAACATAAGAGCGCTGGCTTTCAATCCCGGCACGCTGCTGTTCCAGCGATTGCAGACCGGATTGCAGCTCGCTGCGCTCGCTCGCACTTTGGGCTGCCACGCTGGCGAACTGCGCCCGCGCCTGGGCTGCCTGGCCGGTCTGAGTGGTCTGCTGCTGCTGAAGCCCAGACAACTGCTGCCGACTGCCCAGCCAGGCCTGCCGACGACGCTCGTACTCGATCTTGCTGACGAAGCCCTTCTCCACCAGCGTCCCGGCTTGTTCGAACAGTGTTTTGTTCGATAAAACGATTTCCTGTTGCAGCGCGATCTGACGGCCCAGATCCTGGACCTGCGCATCGGCTGCACCCAGCACAGCAGACAACCGGGCCTGCTCCCCCGCCAGCCGCACCGACGAGAGCCGCACTTGCTCCGCCCCCAGCACCGCCCGCGCCTCGATTGTAGCAAGCGAGGTTTCCGCCGCTCCGCCACCGGCTTCGCTCTGCCGGTCAAGTTCGATCACCGCTAGCACGTCGCCAGTCTTGACCTGGCTACCCTCTTTGACCTTCAGCTCGCGCACGATCCCGGATGCGGCCGGCAAAATTTTGGGTGCTGGGCGATCCGGGACCAGGATCCCGGGTGCCGTTTCGATCCGAGCATAACTGCCCAGCGCAACCCAAGCGATCACCAGCGCGCTGACCAGGCCCAGCGCCAACACAAAATAGCGCTGCGACACCGGCTGGTTGATCACCACTTCGCCAAACAGCCGTTCAGACCGATGCTCGTAAACCTCTTGCCGGAACAGATCTGTCATCGCGGGCTTCCCCAACCGCTGGTTCCCACAGAACGACTTGCAGTCATCAATAGCCGTAATAGACTTTCAAGACTCACTCTGACATCGGTGGAAAGCAACACGGTCGGCCCCTTTTGATAGATCACAAGAAACTGAAATACCGATGTATTCAGACTATCTTGAACCATTTCGGATGTGTCGCCAGACTGCTGCCCGCACCGCTCGCGGTCAATAGAACGCCTGTACTACGCCGGTTCAGCCAGCTGTCGCATCCTTCGGCGGCGCGCAGGTGAACTCGCGGATGCTTTGTTGATCACGGCTCGATGACCCCGGATTGAATTTTCGGTACGGGTGCCAAACTCAACCGGGCAACCCAGCAAGTATCGATCCGTTCGTTTTGAGCAATTTCCTGACCCACCGCTGTGGCCCGGTACGCGTCCAGCGCGGTGAACCTGAAATCGCGGAACCTCGCCACTACCGGCCCCGCTGCGGACAGCCCCGGACGCAGCATTAGGAACCCGCCGCGCACGTTGTGGTGATAGCCGGAAACTTCCATCCGGCGGTCAAACCGCGTCCACGTTGCACCGTCATCGCCGCTGGTGTGAATGCTGATGATGTGCTGGAGCTTGGTGACATTGTCAAAAATCGCCAAGCCCAAACCCGGTCACCAAGGGCGCACCTTGCAACAACCTAAACGCACCAGCCTGACACTCTGGAGCCTGATGAGGCTAGCTTGACCCACCGTGACGGAGCCGATTTTGGTTCAGCGCGAGGAGCGAGCCATGCCCTCGCAGCGTAAGCCACGATCGAAGCTGCGATGGGCAATTTAACGCCATCAGCCGCTACACCGCGCGCGGGCCGGGGCTGCCGAGTTCCGCAAAGTACCGCGCCATCGCGTCCGCCGCACGGTCGGTCAGCGCGATGAAGGCGCGGCGGCGGTCGGTTTCATCTTCCACTCGTTGAAACAGGCCGGCGTCGGTCATCTGCGCAATCCAGCGTAGCGCGGTGGTGGGCGGCACACCCGAGGCGATGCAGAGGCTGGTCACTGATACCCGGGCGTGCTCGGCGCGCGCCGCAGTCAGATCGAGCAGCATATCCCACGCGGGATCGCCGAACAGGTCGCCATCGAAAAACCGCGCGCGCAACTGGCGCTGGCGCACGATCCGCCGCACCAGCCGTGGATCGGGCAGCGCTGGACGCGCGGCGCGCACCAGCCGGTCGCCCGGTTCCTCTTCGGTCAAGGCGAAGCGCCGCCTGGGGCTTTCAAACCGGAACACGCCATCGCCGGCTCCGTCGCCAGCTTCCAGCGCACGCAGCGGGGTTTCCAGCCGCTCCAGCCGCTGCGCAATCTGGCCGACCTGCTCGGTCAGCCGCAGCAGCACCATGCGATCTTCCTCTGACAGTTCGCGCACCCGCAGCCGGGGCACCCGCGCCAGCGCCCGGCCGAGCGCGATCACCCGGTCCGCGCGGCTGGGATCGACTAGAATCTGCGGTTGCGATTGATCGAGGCAGCCGAACACCGCGTCGAGCCCGTCCACCGTGGTCGAAACGATCAGCTGCGCCCCGGCATGGGCCACACGCAGGTCAAGCCGGGCCAGCGCGGCCAGTTGTGCACCATCGGGCACTGGGCAATCGACCAGCACCAGATCGCCCAGCGGCTGGGCATCCGCCCCCTCCCCCAGCGCCGCAAGGCCAGCACAAGCTGCGATGCGAAACCCTGCTGCCGTCGCATCGTCGCGCAGTTCCCCCAGCACATGGGCACGGTCAGCAAAGACCGACACCACCAGCGGCAGTCCCGCGCAGTCATTCCCGGCTGATTGATAAGCGAAATTGGCAGGTATCATGGCAATTCGACTCCTGTTCTTCTGAACAAGAGTAGAACAAAACAAGTTCATGTCAAGATTAACGCTACAGATGGACTTTCACACCACTGCCGCCAGTTCGCTCGCCTGTTTGATCGCCCGCTTGGCGTCGAGTTCTGTGGCTTCCTGTGCGCCGCCGATCAGGTGCGCGGTAACTCCTGCGCCAATCAGCTCGTCGTAGAGCCCGCGCAGCGGCTCCTGTCCGGCGCAGACGATGACCGTGTCAACGTCCAGCAGCACCGGCTCGCCGCCGATCACCGCGTGCAGCCCAGCGTCGTCGATTCGGGTATATTCGGCCCCTGAGACCAGCTTCACTCCGCGCCGTTGCAGGGTCAGCCGGTGCGTCCAGCCGGTGGTCTTGCCCAGACCCTGGCCGACTGGCGTAGCCTTGCGTTGCAACATCGTGACGTCACGGTGATTGCGCGCCACTTGCGGTTCGATCCCGGTCACACCGCCGCGCGGGTGATTGGCGAAGTCGATTCCCCATTCCCGCGCGAACACGTCAATATCCAGCGCCGCCGAAGGTCCGGCGTGGGTGATCAGTTCGGCCACGTCAAACCCGATCCCGCCCGCGCCCATGATCGCCACTTTCTGGCCCACGGCGGCGGTGCCCATGATGACGTCGTAGTAGTCCACCGCCTTGGAATGATCGATCCCGGCCAGGTCCGGCACGCGCCGCGTGATTCCGGTCGCAACCACCACTTCGTCAAACCCGCCGTCCTGCAATCCCGCTGCGTCGACGCGCGTATTCAGCCGCAGGTCTACCCCGTGCCGTTCGATCATCCGGCCGAAATAGCGCAGCGTTTCGTGAAACTCCTCCTTGCCGGGAATGCGCTTGGCCAGATTGAACTGCCCGCCGATCTCGCTGCCCGCGTCGAACAGCGTCACTGAATGGCCGCGCTCCGCCGCAATCGTCGCAAAGGCGAGTCCGGCCGGACCCGCGCCGACCACCGCGATCCGCTTGCGACTTGTGACAGGGGGATAATTCAGCTCGGTCTCGCGGCAAGCGCGGGCATTGACCAGGCACGTGGTCAGCCGCCCGGTGAAGGTGTGATCCAGGCATGCCTGGTTGCAACCGATGCAGGTGTTGATCTCATCCTCGCGGCCATCGCGCGCCTTGTTGACCAGATCGGCGTCGGCGAGCATCGGCCGCGCCATCGAGACCAGATCGGCGTCGCCGCGCGACAGCACGTCTTCGGCCACTTGCGGCATATTGATCCGGTTGGAGGTGATCAGCGGGATCGACAGTTCCCGCCGCAGCCGCCCGGTTACCCCCGCAAAAGCCGCGCGCGGAACCATCGTGGCGATGGTCGGCACAAAGCTTTCGTGCCAGCAGAAGTGCGTGGAGATCACATCAACGCCCTCGGCCTCCAGCGCCTTGGCCAGGCTGACCACTTCATCCCACGCCATGCCGCCTTGCAGCATGTCCATCGCGGCGATCCGGAAGATCAGCACGAAATCGGGGTCGACAGCGGCGCGTACCCGGCGCACCACTTCCACCGGAAAACGCATCCGGTTCACCCACGACCCGCCCCAGCCATCGCTGCGCTGGTTGGTCTTTTCGACCAGGAAGGTAGAAATCAGGTATCCGGCAGAACCGATGATCTCCACCCCGTCATAGCCCGCCTGCTTGGCCATGGCGGCGCAATTCGCGAACGCGGCGATCTGTTCCTCGATCCCGACGTCGCTCAGCTCATTGGGCTGATAGCGCCCGATCCGGGACTTGACCGGCGAAGGCGCAACGCATTCGGGGGTTCCGGCGAGCGGCCCGGTGTGGAGGATCTGCATCACGATCTTTACGTCGGGGTCAGCCGCATGGACCGCTGCGGTCACCTGACTGTGCAACGCCACGTCATCCGGCCCCAGCATTTTCGCGCCGTGCCCGGCGGTGGGGTGCGGCCCAATCCCGCCGGTGATGATCATGCCAACGCCGCCGCGCGCGCGCTCGACAAAATAGGCGGAAAGCCGCTCGGCGGCATCTGGCACGTCCTCCAGCCCAGTGTGCATCGATCCCATCAGGATCCGGTTCTTGACCGTGGTCTGGCCGATTTTGAGCGGGGAGAAGACATGCGGGTAGCGAGCGTGAGCGGTCATACGGTGGTGATCCTGCGGGTTCAATCGGGGGCGTATTCGGGCGCACGTTTGGCGAGGAATGCCGCCATGCCCTCGGCGAAATTGGGGCTCTTCGATGTCATCAACTGGTTGCGGTTTTCGATGGCCATGGCGGCTTCCAGACTGGCGGCGTCGATTCCCAGCGCCAACCCTTCTTTGGTCATCCGCAGCCCCATGGGGGAGGCGTGGAGCAGATCATCGATCCATGGTTGCGCGGCAGCTTCCAGTTGGTCATCCGCCACCACTTCGGCCAGCAGCCCCACCGTCAGCGCGCGCTGCGCCGCAATGAACCGCCCGGTCAGCATCAATTCCGCCGCAACGGACCCGCCGACCAGGCGCGGCAGGAAATAGCTGACGCCCATATCGCAGGCGGACAGGCCGATGCGGATGAAAGCCGCGTTCATCCGTGCGCTTTCCCCCGCGATCCGAATGTCGCTGGCCAGTGCGAAAGCGAACCCGCCGCCACAGGCCGCGCCTTGGATCAGCGCGACAATCGGCTGCGGACAGCGCCGCATCTTAATGTAGACATCGGCCAGATAGCCCTGAAACCCGACGCCGCCGCCAAACGGCACTGCACCCCGGTCATGGTGTTCCCTGATATCCAGCCCGGCGCAGAACGCTTTGCCCGCGCCGCGCAGCACCACCACCCGGACGCTGCCATCGTGATAGAGCCCGCCGAAATAGTCGTTCAGTTCCCCTACCATCGCCAGATTGATCGAATTGAGCGCGGCGGGGCGGTTCAGCGTCAGCCAGTCCACTTGGCCGCGCTGTTCGACCATGATCGTCTGATAGTCCCGCGCCATGCCCGGTTTCCCTCCCGCCGTTTAATCGTTTGATTAAACATCCCGGCGCGGCGCACAACCGTTTTTGCAGGGGGGCACCGGCCTTTCTCTCCCATGGTTAAGAAAGACCGCCGTCGAAGGCAGTGGCATTTGTCTTCCTCTCCTGTGGGAGAGGGGGACCATCCGCAGGATGGTGGAGTGGCACAGGCTGGTACTCCGGGCCTCGCAGCAGCGCGCCGGTGCCGGTAAGGCCCGGAGTACCCGCTTGTGCCCCTCCACCAGCTGCGCTGGTTCCCCGCCCCCGAGGGGGAGGAAGGGCGCGCCGGTGCCGGTGAGGTCTGGAGTACCTGCCCGTGCCCCTCCACCAGCTGCGCTGGTTCCCCTCCCCCACGGGGGAGGAAGTCTGCCTATTTTTTACGCAGCACTTGCTGAAAAATCAGGCAAGCCGCACCCGCCCCCGCAAACGCTTTGTTGCGCCCGCACCCCCGCATCGCTGCAAATCTTGCGAATCCGCGCTTTGCGCCGCGCGGCATTTCCGTTAGGCCCAAACAATCGCCTTTGGCACGATTCTTGGATTGAATTTTGTCACGGCATTTGAGCGTCCGGCCCGCGCAGGCGGAGCCGGATTGATGTGCAGGGGTCAACCGACGTGAAAAAGATTGAAGCGATCATCAAGCCGTTCAAGCTGGATGAAGTGAAGGAAGCGCTGCACGAAGTGGGCGTGTCCGGCATTACGGTGACCGAGGCCAAGGGCTTTGGCCGCCAGAAGGGCCACACCGAGCTGTACCGCGGCGCGGAATATGTCGTCGACTTTCTGCCCAAGGTGAAGCTGGAAGTGGTGGTGCCCGACAGTCTGGTGGACCGCACGGTCGAGGCAATCAGCCAGGCCGCGCAGACCGGCCGCATCGGCGACGGCAAGATCTTCGTCATCCCGGTGGAACAGGCAATCCGCATCCGCACCGGTGAACGTGACAACGACGCAATCTAAAATCCACTCATCCGGCTGCGGATGGGAAATTCAGATGGACCAAGCATGACCAAGGCAAAGGACATTATCAAGCGGATCAAGGAAGAAGAGATCGAATGGGTCGATCTGCGCTTCACCGATCCGAAGGGCAAGTGGCAGCACCTGACCATGGTCGCCTCCGTGATGGGCGAAGACGAGCTGGAAGACGGCCTGATGTTTGACGGCTCCTCGATTGAGGGCTGGAAGGCGATCAACGAGAGCGACATGATCCTGAAGCCTGATCTGGATGCGATCTATATCGATCCGTTCAGCGCGACCCCGATGATGATCATCTGCTGTGACATCGTGGAGCCTTCCACCGGTGATTTGTACAGCCGCGATCCACGCTCCACCGCCAAGCGCGCCGAAGCTTTCGTCAAATCCAGCGGCGTGGGCGACACCGTCTACGTTGGCCCGGAAGCCGAATTCTTCCTGTTCGACGATGTGAAGTATTACGATGGTTATGATGGCAACGGTTTCCGCATCGATGATATCGAGCTGCCGACCAACACCAACAAGGATTACGAGGGCGGCAATCTGGCCCATCGTCCCGGCGTCAAGGGCGGCTATTTCCCGGTCGCGCCGATTGACAGCTGCGTCGATATTCGCGGCGAAATGGTCGCGACCATGCTCGAAATGGGCCTGCCGTGTGACAAGCACCACCACGAAGTGGCCGCTGCGCAGCACGAACTGGGGTTGACCTTCGGCACGCTGGTGCAGACCGCTGACCGGATGCAGGTGTACAAGTACGTCGTCCAGCAGGTGGCCCATGCTTACGGCAAATCAGCCACCTTCATGCCGAAGCCGATCAAGGGCGATAACGGCAGCGGCATGCACACCCACATCTCGATCTGGGAAAAGAGCAAGCCGCTGTTTGCAGGCAACGGTTATGCCGGGCTATCCGACATGTGCCTGTATTTCATCGGCGGCGTGATCAAACATGCCAAGGCGCTGAATGCCTTCACCAACCCCACCACCAACAGCTACAAGCGGCTGGTGCCGGGGTATGAAGCGCCGGTGCTGCTGGCCTATTCGGCGCGCAACCGCTCGGCCTCATGCCGGATCCCGTATGGCGCGGGCGACAAGGCCAAGCGCGTGGAATTCCGTTTCCCTGATGCGATGGCCAATCCGTACCTGTGCTACTCCGCGCTGCTGATGGCGGGCCTCGACGGGATCAAGAACAAGCTCCATCCGGGCGAAGCGATGGACAAGAACCTCTATGATCTGCCGCCAGCCGAATTGGCCGAAGTGCCAACGGTCTGCGGCTCCTTGCGCGAAGCGCTGGAATGCCTGGAAGCCGATTACGACTTCCTGTTGCAAGGCGGGGTGTTTACGAAGGACCAGATTGACGCCTATATCGAACTGAAGTGGCCCGAAGTGCTGCGCTGGGAAACCACGCCCTCCGCGGTCGAATTCGACATGTATTACAGCGCCTGATCCACTGCGACCCGGTAAGGTGCTGCAAGGGGGCGTTCCGGGAAACCGGGACGCCCTTTCGCGCTTTTGGGGTGGGGCGGAGAGCACCAAACTGCCGCGCTATTGCGGCATCAGCAACCCACGCCGCCCAGCCGCGATGAAGGTCGCGAGCAGCATCGCGCCCATCAGCAGCGCGATCAGGCCGAGCGGATCGAAGGCGGACGCCTGGCCGATGTGGATCAACCCGGCCCACAGCGACAGCCCCGGCACCAGCAGGC
>JANORN010000024.1:0-4104 GCA_031415355.1 Novosphingobium sp.
TGTTCATCGTCGACCCGTGGATCATCGCGATGCTGGGGGCGGGGGTGTGGTTTTCGCTGAAAAGGGAGCGGGGTGGGCGTAACGCTTGGCAATTGCCTGCAAAAAGGGCTCTCGCTGGGGTGGGCGCCTTCGTGGTACTAAACATGATAATTTCAAATCAGGCATTAAACCACGTTGAGCATAAGTTGACTGAGATCGAGCCTCGTTTCTGGTCGGTGCTCTCTGTGGCAAACGCCATGCCGGTCCAGTTTTGGACACGCGAGGTAATGTGGCGAAACAACCTGTCTCATGGGCAAGCTGACTACAGCGCGTTTTCGGGCGTAAGAGGGGTCGAACTAGAACCACTTTTGACAGATTGCCAGAACGTGGGGCCGTGCGATCCCGGTCATACAGTCAGGTACCAGCCAACCAACATGTCCGACCCCCGCATCGCCGATTGGTCCAAGGGCGATCCGCAGGCGCAGGCGTTCCTGTTCTGGAGCCGGATGCCCATCGCCGAACTGCATCAGGACCGGATCGTTCTGCGCGACCAACGCTTCATGGACCCGCGCACGGCGCGGCAGTTCAGCGTGACGCTGCGGCCTGCACCAAGAGAGGCAAAGACTCAGTGACCGCCCCTGTTATCGTCTGGCTGCGCCGCGATTTGCGGCTGGCGGATCAGCCTGCGTTCCACGCCGCCGCTGCGCTTGGCCCGGTGATTCCGGTCTATGTGCTCGATGATGAGACGCCCAAGCACCGCGCGATGGGCGGAGCCTCGCGCTGGTGGCTGCACCATTCGCTTGCCAGCCTCGATGCGGACCTACGCAAGCAAGGCTCGCGGTTGATCCTGCGGGGCGGCAAGTGCGAGGACGTACTGCCCGCATTGGCCGCAGAGACCGGCGCGCGTGCGGTCCACGCCATGCACCATGCTGAACCGTGGTGGCGCAATGCCGAAAAGGCGGTGGCGCAACGGCTCGACCTGACGCTGCATCACGGGCTGTACCTCGCCCCGCCGGGATCGGTGCTGACCGGCGGGGGGACGCCGTTCAAGATCTTCACCCCGTTCTGGCGCGCACTGAACGAACGGATGCCGCCTGCGCCGCCCTTGCCGGTGCCAAGCCTACCCGCGCCTGCCTCATGGCCGCAGAGTGATACGCTGGCGGACTGGCAGCTACTGCCCACCACGCCCGACTGGGCAGGCGGCTTCCGCGCCGAATGGACCCCAGGTGAAAGCGGCGCAACGCAGCGCCTGGACAGCTTCGCCGACCGCGCCGCGCGCTACAACGAAGCACGCAATCTGCCATCGATCGCAGGCACTTCGCGCCTGTCCGCGCACCTGCATTTCGGCGAAGTCTCGCCTGCGCAGGCATGGCACGCCGCTTGCGATGCGGGCGGATCGGTGGGGACGTTTCTGGGCGAGCTGGGCTGGCGCGACTACGCCGCTAATGTGATCCACCAGTTCCCCGACTACGGCGCGCGCAGTTACAAGGAAGAGTACGACCGATTGGATTGGCGCACCGGGGCGGAGGCCGATGCGGACTTCGCGGCTTGGTGCCAAGGCCGCACCGGCTATCCCATCGTCGATGCCGGCATGCGCCAGTTGTGGCACACCGGCTGGATGCACAACCGCGTGCGGATGATCGCGGCGAGCTTTCTGATCAAGCACCTGCTGCTCGACTGGCGGCGCGGCGAGCAGTGGTTCTGGGATACGCTCGTCGATGCCGACTATGGCAGCAACGCGGTCAACTGGCAGTGGAGCGCCGGGTCCGGCGTGGACGCCAACATGTTCGTGCGGATCATGGCGCCTTTGACCCAGTCGCCCAAGTTCGATGCGGCGGGCTACATCCGCCAATGGGTGCCAGAACTCGCCGGGCTGGACGAAGCGGATATCCACGATCCCTCGCCCTTGCGGCGGCGCGGCTATCCGCAGCGGATCGTGGAGCACACCGTCGGTCGGGCGCGGGCCTTGGAGGCCTACGCCAAGCTGAAAGGTTGAACCCCCGCCACTGGATCAGCAGCGAGGGTTCGGGGGGCTCAGGAAACGGTGCGGAATACGCTGGCGGGCAGGAACCGCGCGAGCAGGTTATCATGGACAATCGGGCTGAGCAGGTTGTCAAATGCGCAGCCAATCAGGCTGTTGTCCCACCAGATCACTTCGGATTGCAGCGATTCGAGGCCCGGCAGGGTCAGCCAGCAGACTGTGCCGGGATGGATCCGGTTGACCGCGCTGGCGCAGAACCCGCTGATCGACAAGTCGTTGACCACGGTCTGGAACCCGCGTCCGCCCGATCCGCGCAGCGTGGCCGGGATCGCCATTTTGACACGCGGGGCACAGCGATCCTCCTGCGCGGCGATCAAATAGCGGTCAAAGCCTCGCGTAAAACTCTCGCGCATTTCGCTCACCTTTGCTGAATCCTGCCGCCCGGTTACCCGGCTGGCTTGGCAAAGTATGGCGAAGGCTGGTTGCCCTGGAGTTATAAGGATTGGTTAACTTTTTCGCGGTGCGGGCTGGCGAACTGTTCACCAAGCAAGGCAACCATGCGCGCGGCCACCACGCCGGGCAGCTTGACCGAAGCGGGGTCTTCGCCCGGATAGGCCTTGGCGCGCATCGCGGTGCGGGTGGCGCCGGGATCGATAATCGCCACACGGATGCTGCTGATATTGCGCACTTCCTGCGCGTAGCAATCGACCAGCACTTCGGCGGCGGCCTTGCTGGCGGCATAGGCTCCCCAGAAAGCGCGCGGGGCGGTGGCGACGCTGGAGGTCAGATAGATGAACCGCGCATCGTCGCTGGCGCGCAGCAGCGGGTGGCAGACGCCGATCAGCGCCTGCGTGGCAAGGGCGTTGGCGGCCAGCGCCTTGCCGAACGCGCCTGCGTCGATATCGTTCACCGGGGTCAGTTGCGGCAAGACGGCGGCGGCGTGGACCAGCACGTCCAGTCTGGCCCAGCGGGTGGAGATGGCGGCCGCAAGGCGCGCGATCCCGTCACTGTCGGTCAGATCAACCGGGGCGATGGTGGCGCTGCCGCCCGCAGCAAAGATCCGCTCTTCGATAGCCTCCAGCGCCTTGGTATCGCGCCCGGTCAGCACGACATGCGCGCCCGCTGCGGCGATGGCTTCGGCGGTGGCTGCTCCGATCCCCCGGCTGGCCCCGGTGACCAGCGCGACTTGCCCGGCAAATGCGGTCACGCCACCTTGTCCGCGCCGAACGAGAGTTGATCATCCCCGGCCGTGCGGTCGTCATGGTCGGTCAGGCGGGTGGGGTACTGGCCAGAGAAGCAGGCATCACAGTGCTGCGGCGACGCGGCGTTGCGCCCGGCCTCCCCAACCGCGCGGTACAATCCGTCGATGGACACGAACGCCAGACTGTCTGCAACGATGAACTTGGTCATGTCCTCCAGGCCCATCCGCCCCGCCAGCAATTTGCTGCGTTCGGGGGTGTCGACACCGTAAAAGCATGAATGGCTGGTTGGCGGGCTGGCCACGCGGAAATGGACTTCGGCTGCGCCGGCATCGCGCATCATTTGCACGATCTTCATGCTGGTGGTGCCGCGCACGATCGAATCGTCGATCAGCACGATCCGCTTGCCTTTGACCAGCGCGCGATTGGCGTTGTGCTTGCGCTTCACATCGGCATGGCGCGCGCCGTCGCTGGGCTGGATGAAGGTGCGCCCCACATAGTGCGAGCGGATGATCCCCAGGCCAAACGGTATCCCCGATTGCTGGGCATAGCCGATCGCGGCGGGCACGCCGCTGTCGGCCACCGGCACCACCAGATCGGCCTCGACCGGGGCTTCGATGGCGAGTTCCGCGCCGATCTGGCGGCGGACTTCGTAAACCGACTGCCCGCCCAGCACCGAATCGGGGCGGCTGAAATAGACATGTTCAAAAATGCACGGGCGCGCCGGGCGATTGCCGAACGGGCGGTGGCTGGAAACCCGGCCATCCTGGCGCACTTCCACGATCTCGCCCGGTTCCACTTCGCGCACGAACTCTGCGCCGACCACATCGAGCGCCACGGTTTCGCTGGCGAACACCGTAGCGTCGCCGATCTTGCCCATCACCAGCGGGCGAATGCCCAGCGGATCGCGGCAGGCGATCATCCGCTTCGGCGTCATGCAGATCA
>JANORN010000025.1:0-15655 GCA_031415355.1 Novosphingobium sp.
CCGAGCGGGTCGGCTTCCACGTAGCGGCCGAGCGTGGGGTCGAAGTCGCGGTGCCAGTTTAGGGAGAGGCCGGTTGAGGCGTCGCGCCATTGGCCGGGATAGCCGAGGTCGAGTGGCTCGCCACCGGCGAGCAGGATCGGGTTGCCCCAGGGGTCGCGGGTGGTGCTGGCGGTGACCTGGCCTGCGGCGTTGGTGAGCAGCAGCGGTTCGTTCAGGTTGCCGGTGGTGATCCAGGTGTAAGTCGGCGTCGATACCGCGCCGGTGACCATGGCGAGCGGCATGGTGTCCAGCCAGACGTACTCGCGCAGCAGCGCGCCGGTGGCGGCGTCGTGTTCGGCGAGCAATTGGCCGTCCTCGGCGTAGAGATAGTGCCGCGCGCCGACCTCGGTGGACGACGCTGACACCCGCTGTTCGCGCCAGTCGTAGGTGTAGCTGGCGATCTGGCTGGTGCCGGACATGACGCTGCTCAGCCGCCCGCGCGCGTCGTAGCTGTAGGCCAGCGTCGGCGCAGCGGGGCGGGTGACGCTGGCAGTGTCGCCGCCGGGGGTGTGGGTGAAGCTGCGTGAGACCACGCCTGCGCCGTCTTTCAGTTCGGCGAGGCGGTTGGTGCCGGGGGTGAGCGTCGCGACGTCGCTGGCGGTCGAGCCACTGACCGTGCGATCCGCGCGGGTGCGGTTGTCGTTCGCGTCCCAGCTGTAGCTGTCTGCGCCCCAGGTGCCGCTGGCGGTCTGAAGGCGGCCCGCATCGGTGTAGCTGTAGCTGGCGTTGCGCAAAGGCGCGGCTGAGTCGGTGACCGCAGTGACTTTGCCATTGGCATCGCGGGTGATGCCCAGCCCGAGCAAGGTCCCGGACGTGCCGCTGAGCGTGACACCGCTGAGCCAGTAGTTGCCGTCATAGGCGCGGTTCAGGCTCAGCCCGTTGCCTTGCGCCAGCGACGTCAGCGGGCCGAACGGCTGGTAGGCGATGCTGCTGGCGAGCGTGGTCGAGGCCCCGCCGCTGGCGACCAGCGCGCGCACCGTGGTCACCCGGCCATCGGGCGCGCGGGTGTATTTGACGACGTGGCCCGAGGGATAGGTGATCGATGCGACCTGCCCGCTGGCGGTGTAGACATAGCCGAACCTGTAGCTGCGTGCGCCGAGCAGCTTGGTCCGGCTGACCACCCGGCCCTGTGCATCATAGACCAAGGCTTCACCGCCCGACGGATCGCTGACGCTGGTCAAGCGCCCGATTCCGCGATTGCCGCCTGCCACCGAGTCGTAGGCGTAAGTGATCGTCTGGGTGGTGACGCCGGGGCCGGAGGCGACCTCGCTCAGCAGGCGGTTACCCGCGTCGTAAGCGAACGCGGTGGTCACCCCGTCCGCATCGGTGGTCTGGGTGACGCGGCCCGCCGGATCGTACCAGTACCGGGTCAGGCCGCGATCCGGGCTGACCTCCTGCAAGGTCTCGCCAAAGCCATCGACCACCATGGTGGTGGCGAGATTACGGGCATCTTTGAACTCGGTCAGCTCGGCCTCGAAGGCGGTATAGGCCAGTGCCTGCGTCTGGCTTTCCGGGTTGGTTGCGGTGACCGGGCGGTCGAAGGCGTCAACCGTGGCCGAACTGGGCTTGCCGCGCGCGTCAATGCTGCCGGTGAGGTTGCCGAGCTTGTCATAAGCAAACTGCCACGTCTGACCGCCCGCCCCAACGCTGCGGATCAGGCGGCCCAGCTCGTCATAAGTGCTGGCGTTCTGGCGCTGGATGCCTCCGCCGGGGGCGTGGGTGCTCTCCGCCGTGGGCAGACCCGCGGCGTTGAGCGTGAACTCGAGGTATTCGCCGCTGTCGTTGTCGATCCGGGTGACGCGGTTAGCGGCGTCATAGGTGTAGTTCAGCCAGCCGCCGGTGGGGAGCGTGACGCGGGTGAGGTTGCCCGCCGCGTCATAGGTCATCCCATAAAGCGACTGGCTAGTGCCGGGATCGCGGGTAACACTGAGCGGGCGACCAAGCGCGTCATAGGTCAGCACAGTATCGACCCCGTTGGGATCGCGCACAGTCAGCGGCTGGCCCATGGGATTGCGCGCGATGATCTGTGTGACGTGGCCAAGCGGGTTGGTTTGGGTGAGCAATTGCCCAGTCGCATCGTAGACCATGGCTACGCTGTCCGCGCTGCCGGGCAGCGGGCCGTCAACGCTGAGCAGCTGCCCGGTGGGTGACCAGCCATAGCTCCAACTACGGGTGCGGCCATTGGTGGCATAGGGCACGGTGTTGTTGGTGGTATCGGTTAAGGTCAGCGCGGTGAGCTTACCGGCAGTCATCGTGCGGGTTTCGGTGAGGCCGGGACGGGTGACGGTGATCGGCAGGTTGAGCGCGGGGTCATACCCAACGGCGGTGGTGCGTGCCGCCGGGGTACCGCTCGCCTCGGTTACGGAAGTAGGGCGGCGTTGGCCATCGTAGAGGTAAGTGGACTGGCGCAGCAGCGCGTCGGTCATCGCGGTCAGTGTGGCACCGCTGACGCTGTTGGTCAGCGTGGTGGTGGTTGCGGGGGTGTTGGCCGAGGCATTGCCGACCACCTTGGTCAGGCGGAAATCATAAAGCGCGGCCTTGGTGAAGGTATAGACATCGACCTTGCCCAGTGGGCCCGTGACCGTGGTGATCATGCTGGTGCCGGTCCAGGCATAGGCGAAAGTATGCCGGTCCGCCCCGCCAGGGCCTTCGGCGGACAGCGCCTGGCCATAGAGCGGGCCGAAGGTAAAGCTGGCAGTGCGTTCACCCCGGTGGTTGACTACCCCGGTGATGAACGGGCGATAGCGCGAGTCTTCGTAGAGATAGGTGGTCGAGTCGACGACCGCCAGCGCGGCGTCGAGCCGCTCCACCTTGATCAGATTGCGCGCCTGATAGAGCCCGGTGGCGACCCCGCCGGGCGGATCATAAGTAAACCGAAGCTGCGTCTGATCGGGCAAGACGATCTGCTTGATCGCAATCGGCACCGGCTGGGCATTCCCCGGCAACGTCGCCAGCGTGGTGACGGGTACCTTGAGCCATTCGAAGCTGGCGCTGCGGCCATAGCTGTCAGTGATCGTCGCCAGCGTGCCGTCCGGCTGATAGGTGTAATCCCAGCGGTAACCATCGCGCAGCACTCGCGAGGTGGGGCGGCCGATCGAATAGACCGCTGCTGCGGCCCCCGCCGAGGGCCGCGCGAAGGTCTGCATCGTCCATACGGTATCGGTCGAATCGGTCACCCGCCACTGGGTGCTGGCGTTGCGCAGCGTCGCCAGATTGGGCGGCAAGGTCCCGAGGAATTCGACCTTCAGCCGGGTGTCGATATCCACCACCCCGCCGACGGCGGTATGTCTCCAGATACCCGTGCTTTGCAGTTTGAAATCGTACGGCGCGCCATCCGGGGTCAGGAAGGCGACCCCGGCATTTGGCGTGGCTGGCGTGCCCCCGGTTGCCGCGATTTGCAGTTCGGGCGCGAAGTCATAGCTCCACCGCCCGCCCAGATTGGTGATGAAGTCCTGGATGAAGGTGCCGCCCATCGCGGCCTTGCTGCGATAGCGCCGCCCCAGCACGAACCGCCCGTCGTCACTGGCAAAGTCGACCGCCGCTTCGACCACGGCCCCGGTTTTCAGCACCACTGGATCGCCGCGCACGGGAGCAGGCAGGTTGCCATCGTTCGGTTGATCATCGCATTCGCAGGGCCGTTCGCTGACCGGGTTAGTCGACGGCGAACAAAGGCCCGGGCCGATCGCATAATAGCCATAGGCGCAGCGGAACGTGACATTACCGGGCAGGATCGTGCCGCAAGCCATTCCGGCGCCGGTTTCCTGCGGGCAGAGATAGCCGCGGTGTGTCCATGCGCAGGTTTTGGTGGTCGGCCTGTCCCCCGGCACGGCCCCAATGTAACGGCTGTACCCGTTGTTCATCCATTGGTTCCACTGCGCTTCGCAAGCGGCCTCAGGTGTGGGATAACCGACGGATGGGCTGGAATAGGTCCAGCCGATCACCCCATCGGCTTGCTGTGCCTTGGCGGCTTGTATCGACAAGCCAAGCAGCGCGGCGGCAGTCAGCCCGACAGTCAAGACATCGCAGAGCAGCGTCCGCAGACGCGCCATCATACCGCAAACACCATAGAATCTACTCCCGAATCCACCATTCAGACAAATATCAACTGTCAGACTGCCATTAGTACATCAATGTGATCGCCGTAAAACAGCTATCTAGTCCATAGTGGTGCAAACTCACATTTTTCTGTTATTGACATCGCCCAATCTAATAGTGCTCTATATTGCATGGCGCTTGTCACTGTTGGCGATATGTTGGCTGCTGCGTTGCAGAAGGAGGCTTTCGTGATGGATGCGGCGCTGCCGGCGATGACCGCGTGGCTGGCTGACTTGGCAACCGGGCCGGTGGCGACTGGGCTGGGCATCCTGGCCATGATGGCGCTTGGCCTTGCAGCCTTGCTCGGGAACTTGGACAAAGCGAAGGCCGTGCGGGCAGTGTTCGGACTTGCGTTGGTGTTTGCCGCTCCGGTGCTGGCGCGGCAAATTGCGCTGGTTTCGCCGCGCCAGGCTGCTGCGCCGCCGCACACTGAATCGTCCCGCGATCAAGGTGTTGTAGCATCCGGCGCGATCTGCTGGACTTGTCGTTGAGCAAGCCGGATGCGGCACTGACCGATCCTCGATCACGCCGATTACAGCATGAGATTTGATGGCTCGTAGGCAAAAGTCACGCTGTCGGCGCAGCTGAGGCGTGGGCCGTTGACGCTGAGCAATTGCCCACATGCCCATTCAATGATCTGAATGATTTTACCATTAGCAGATCGGATAGGTCCCAATTTTCGGACGTTCGCGACGTCAGGTGTCGATCTGCTCAGTTGAGCGCAAGTCTGATTGGGCAGGCGTCCGCCGCGCCTTATCCCCCTACTCCCACTCAATCGTCCCCGGCGGCTTCGACGTAAAGTCGTAGACCACCCGGTTGATCCCCTTGACTTCGTTGATGATCCGCGTGGCGCAGCGGCTGAGGAAGGCGGCGTCGAACGGGTAAATGTCAGCGGTCATGCCGTCGGTGCTGGTCACCGCGCGCAGTGCGCAGACGTTGTCGTAGGTCCGGCTATCGCCCATTACGCCGACGGTCTTGACCGGCAGCAGCACCGCGAAGGCCTGCCAGATCGCGTCATACAGCCCGGCGTTGCGGATTTCTTCCAGATAGATCGCGTCGGCCTTGCGCAGCACGTCACAGCGTTCGCGGGTGACTTCGCCGGGGATGCGGATTGCCAGGCCTGGACCGGGGAACGGGTGGCGGCCCACGAACACGTCGGGCAGGCCCAGTTCGCGCCCCAGTTCGCGGACTTCGTCCTTGAACAGTTCGCGCAAGGGCTCGACCAGCTGCATGTTCATGCGTTCGGGCAAGCCGCCGACGTTGTGGTGGCTCTTGATCGTGACACTCGGTCCGCCGGTGAAGGAAACGCTCTCGATCACGTCAGGATAGAGCGTACCTTGTGCGAGGAATTCCGCGCCGCCAATCTGTCGGGCCTCTTCTTCGAACACGTCGATGAAAGTCTTGCCGATGAACTTGCGCTTGGCCTCCGGGTCAGTCATTCCGGCCAGGCCGTTCATGAACAGCGGGGAGACATCCTTGTGGATCAACGGGATATTGTAATGGCCGCGGAAAAGGCTGACCACCTGCTCGCTCTCGCCCTGCCGCATCAGCCCGTGATCGACATAAACGCAGGTCAGTTGCTCGCCGATGGCTTCGTGGATCAGCACGGCGGCGACCGCCGAATCGACCCCACCGGATAGCCCGCAGATCACCTTGCCTGAACCCACTTGCGCGCGGATTTCGGCGATCTTGGTTTTGCGGAATTCAGCCATGGTCCAGTCGCCGGACAAGCCGCAGACGTGGCGCACGAAATTCTTGTACAGCTTGCCGCCGTCGGGGGTGTGGACCACTTCGGGGTGGAACTGCATCGCATAAATGCGCTTCGCGTCGTTGGCGATCACTGCATAGGGCGCGCCGGGCGAGCTCGCGACCGGGCGAAAGCCGGGGGCCAGCTGGGTCACCTTGTCGCCGTGGCTCATCCAGACCTGATGCGTGTCGCCTTCGGCCCAGAGCCCGTCAAACAACGCGCAGCCATCCGAAATTTCGATAAAGGCGCGGCCGAATTCACCGCTGTCACCCTGCAGTACCTCGCCGCCCAACTGGTGCATCAAGGCCTGCTGTCCATAACAAATTGCCATGATCGGCAGGCCGCTGTGCAGGATTTCGTCCGGGATGCGCGGGCCATGCTCGTCCAGCACTGACGCGGGACCGCCGGACAGGATGATGCCCTTGGGCTGCATTCGCTTGAACGCCGCAGCGGCAGCATTGAACGGGGCGATCTCGGAATAGACCCCGGCCTCGCGCACTCGGCGCGCGATGAGCTGGGTTACCTGGCTGCCGAAATCGACAATGAGGATCGAATCTGAGGGCTGGATAGTCATGGCTGGCCGATAGGTCAGCAATGGTGCTTCGACAAGCTTAGCACGAGCGGGCCGGGTGGTATTTTCTAACGCCGCAGCTCTCCAATCCGAGCGCGCCCATCTTCAAACCCAACCCCGCTCATCCTGAAACCCAATCCCGCTCATCCTGAGCTTGTCGAAGGATGCCGCACAACCGGTTGGTCTTGACCGCTTAAGGCGCTATCGCTGCCCCCAACATAGGAGCTTCATTCATGCCGAACCGCGCCTCGACTGGCGTTGTCTTCACCATCCTGCTGATCGACATGCTGGGGTTCGGGCTGGTAATGCCAGTCCTGCCGCAGTTGATCATGGATCTGGGACAGATGGATGTGGAGCAAGCGGCGGTCCTGGCCGGGTGGCTGGGGGCGAGCTATGCTGCGATGCAGTTTATCTTTGCGCCAATCCTGGGCAGTCTGTCGGACCGATACGGCCGGCGGCCAATCCTGCTCGGCTCGCTCGCAGGTTATGGGATCAACTATGCGATCATGGCCTTTGCGCCAACGCTGTGGTGGCTGGTGCTGGCGCGATTGGTTTCCGGGATTACCGGGGCGAGCTGGAGCGCGGCCTATGCCTATATCGCCGATGTCACCCCGCCAGAAAAGCGCGCGGCCGCGTTCGGCCTGACCGGGATGGCGTTCGGCTTCGGCTTTGTGGTCGGCCCGGCGGTGGGCGGCTTGCTCGGCAGTATTGACACGCGCTTGCCGTTTCTGGCCGCTGGCGCTTTGGCGCTGATCAATGTGCTGGTCGGTCTGGTGGTGCTCAAAGAAAGCCTGCCGCAAGAGCTGCGCCGTCCGTTTGAATGGCGCCGCGCCAATGCCATCGGCGCGCTGGGGGCACTGCGGCGGCAAAGCGGCGGCGTGCCGTGGCTGGTCGCGGCGCTGGGCCTGTGGCAGCTGGCGCATGTGGTCTATCCGGCGGTCTGGGCGTTCATCGCGATTGCGGCCTGGGGCTTGAACCAGGCGGAAATCGGCATGACGCTGGCGGTGGTCGGCTTGAGCAGCGCCTTGGTTCAGGGGGTGGGGCTGCGCTATCTTGCGCCGCGCCTGGGCGAGCGCCGCGCGGTGATCATCGGGGTGGTCTCGTTTGTCACCGGCGCGGTGTTTTATGGTTTGGGGACGTCGCTGCACTGGATCTATCTCACCATCATCCTTGGCTCGTTTCAGGGCTTTATCCAGCCATCGATCAGCGCGATCAACAGCCGTGCGGTCGATGCGGCCAGCCAGGGCGAACTGCAAGGCGCCGCCCAAAGCGTGGGCAGCATCGCCATGATCATCGGTCCGCCGCTCTATTCCGGAGTGCTGGCCAAGTTCAGCGGGCGCGGTGCCATCCTGCAATACCCCACCATGCCAATCCTGCTTGCCGCCGGGTTTGCACTGGCCGCGCTGACCCTGTTCCTGATCGGGCTGCGGCGGATTACCCCGCCGCTGGTACCAGTTCCCGCAGTTCCGTCTTGAGCAGCTTGCCGATGTGGCTGCGCGGCATTTCGGCAATCGCGTGCAGCGCTGAGACGCGCTGAGTCTTGCCCAGCTGCGCATTGGCAATCGTACGGATATCCTCCAGCGCATCCTCTGCAACGCCGGGTTGCAGCACCACGAAGCCCACCGGCGTTTCGCCCCAGGCCTCGCTCGGCACGCCGATCACTGCGGCTTCGACCACGCGGTCATCCTTGGCCAGTTCGCTTTCCAGATCGACCGGGAAAATGTTGAACCCGCCCGAAATGATCACATCCTTGGTCCGGCCGACCAGTTCGACAAAGCCATCGGCATCGACCCGGCCAACATCACCCATCCGCTGCCAGGTGGAGCCATCGGCGGGGTCGGTCCAATAGCCTTCGCGGGTTTTTTCGGGCTGGTTCTTGTACCCCAGCATCATCGTCGGACTTTTGCCGACCAGTTCTCCGGCGGCCCCGGCAGGCAGTTCGTGGCCCGCCTCGTCGATCACTTTCAGGAAGTGGCCCGGTGCGGGCTTGCCGACGGTGTGCAGCTTGTCCGGGCTTTCATGGACCGGAAAGATGCAGGCCACCCCGCCTTCGGTCATGCCGTAGATTTCGATCAGGCCGCCCGGCATCCGCGCCAGCACTTCGGCTTTGAGCTCGGCGGGGAACGGCGCAGAAGTGCAATATTTCATCTTCATCGACGACAGGTCGTAGTCGTCAAACCGCTCAAATTGCAGCAGCCGCCGATATTGCACCGGCACCAGCATGGTGTGGGTGATCCGCTCTGCCTGCGCGCGCTCCAACCACTGCTGGGCATCGAACTTGCCCATCAGCGACACCGCCCCGCCCGAATAGAGCGTGGGCAGGAACACCGCCATGGTGGTGTTCGAATAGAGCGGGGTGGAGGTCAGCGTGCGGCTGTCCGTGCCATAGTTCAGCGCGGCACGGTACGTCATCTGCCGCCAGCGCATCCCGTGGCTGTGAACAACCCCCTTGGGCACGCCAGTGGTGCCGGAGGAGTAGATGATGTTCAGCGGGTCGCGGTCTTCCGGCGTAAACGGTGCGGCCAGCGTGCCCGCCGGGGCCATGAAGCGGCCCAGCTCCTCATCCAGCACGATCTGGCGTTCGACCGGCAGCACGAAGTCACCCAGTTCGGTCAGCTTGGCGCGATCAATGAACAGGTGCAACGCGCCCGAATCGGCGGCCATCCCGGCCAATTGTTGCGCGCTGGCGCTGGTGGTTAGCGGCGCGGCGCAGCCCCCGGCACGGATCGCGGCGAGATAGACCAGCGCATAGTTCACCGTGGTGGTGCCCAGGATCGCCACCGCTTGTCCGCGCTCCAGTCCGTCCGCCTGCAAGCGCGCTGCCAGCCGCTCCACCCGGTCAGCCGTTTCGCGCCAGGATAGCCGGGTCATGCCATCGTCCAGCGCCGCAGCATCCCCGCGATGGGCGCCCCAGGCGGCGATCAGGCCGAGGAATGAACCAAAGGACTGGTCAAGTTGCAAAGCAGGATCATCGCTCATCACAGTACCTCTAATGCGCGCAATTCCGCGCAAGTTCACACCAAATTCGCACCCGACAGGTTGCTCGCGGCTGCGCGCGCTGCCCGGCTAACCTGACAAAGTTCACAGGGTTGCGACGCGCGAAAAGCATACGACTTCACCCTTGGGTGCAACTATGGCAGGCGCCGATGCTGTAGGAAAGTCTGCACCCTCGTTTTCAAAGTCCTAACGCACCAGTTGCAAAATACGCAACACCAATTCCGCCCTTTGCACGTGTAATCTCTACTTAAATGGTTATGTTGCGAGTGCGAGCTGAGTTCGCCAATGCAAACAAGGAGACACCCCATGCGCACCATCGCTATGATCGTGCTGCCGTTCATCGCCGCGCTTTCGATCAGCGGTTTGATGTTCACCGCCACGCTCGCCTGAGCAGCGGTTCGGCACTAACCCCAACCCTTGAGGGCCGCTCCGCTTCGGCGTGGCGGCCCGTTTGGTTTCAGGCCGCCGCCACCTCCACCGTGTCTTCCCCAGCCGCGTCGAGCAATTTCACTTCAACCGCTTGCAACCGAGCCGGGGCATCGATTTTCTCACCCAGCAGATCGGTGACATAAAAGGTATCAACCGCGCGCTCGCCGTAGGTGGCGATATGCGCGGAATGAACGATCGTGCGCGCTTCGAACAGCGCGCGGGCGAGCCGATTAAGCAGGGCAGGGCGATCGCGCGCAGCCACTTCGATCACGGTGAAGCGGTTGGACGCCTGATTATCAAATTCCACTTCAGCGCGCACTTCAAAGGCGTTGGCGCGCGGCCGGGCGAGCGGGCGCGCGGCGAGCTGCGGGACCAGTTTGACCCGGCCCATCAGCGCATCGGCGATCATCGTTTCGATCCGCTTGAGCTGGCTGGCCTCTGAAAACGGCCGGCCCAGCGGATCCTGCACCAGGAAGTTGTCCACCGCGACGCCGCTTTTGGCAGTGTGAATCCGCGCATCGATAATGTTGCCGCCGGCCAGATGGATGCCTCCGGCGATGCGGTAAAACAGCCCCGGGTGGTCGGCCGCGATTACCGTGACCAGCGTGGCCCCGCGCGCGGCGTAAAATTCGGTGTGCACGTCCAGCGCCTTGCCTGCGGCACTGTCCAGCTGGATCAAGTTAAGCGCGATGATATCGTCGGGTTCGGCAATCCAGTAGGCGTCGCCCAGTTGCTGGCCGACGGTTTCGACCATCGCGGCACGCTGGCCCAGTCGTTCGGCCACGGCCGCCTTCTTGGCAGCAATTCGTTGTTCGCGGCCATGTTGCATATGCCCCAGCCGCAAGCGTTCTTCGGCGGCCTCATACAGCTCGTGGATCAACTGGCGTTTCCAGCTGTTCCACACGCCGGGGCCGACCGCGCGGATATCGACGATGGTCAGCATCGACAGCAGCCGCAGCCGCTCGGTTGAATGGACCTGCTCGACAAAGTCAGTGATCGTTTTCCAATCGGCCAGATCGCGCTTGAACGCGGTCGCGCTCATCAGCAGGTGGCGGCGGACCAGCCAAGCCACCAACTCGGTCTCCTTCGCATCCAGCCCCAGCCGCAGGCACAGCTTCAGCGCCACGTCCGCCCCCAGCACCGAATGATCGCCGCGCCGTCCCTTGGCGATATCGTGCAGCAGGATTGAGGCGTAAAGTGCGCGGCGGTTCTGGATTTTGTGGACGATCGCCGAGGCCAGCGGATGATCCGCCTTCATCGCGCCTTTTTCAATCTGTGCCATCAGCCCGATCGCGCGGATCGTATGCTCGTCCACGGTATAGTGATGGTACATGTCAAACTGCATCTGCGCGTTGACCCGGCCAAAGTCGGGCACGAACCGCCCGAATACCCCGGCTTCGTTCAGCCAGCGCAACGCGTTCTCAGGGTCGTGGCGACTGGTCAGCAGATCGAGGAACAGCGCATTGGCGCGCGGATCATGCCGCACCGCATCCACCGCGCGCGCATCGCGCACCGCCAGCCGCATCGCGTCAGGATGCAGTTCCAGCCCGTTCGCATCAGCAACCACGAAAATCTCGAGCAGTCGCACCGGGTCATCAGTGAACCAATTGTCCGCCGGCACCCCGATCCGCCCGCCAAACACTGGATAGCCGCTGACCATCCGCCGCCGCGCGCGAAACCCCGCGAGCAGTCCGCGCGGCTGTTTGCGGCCAGACCTTTCCTCCAGCTGGGCCAGAAACAGTCCGGTCAGATGGCCGACGCGTTTGGCTTGCAGAAAGAAGTACTGCATGAACCGCTCAACCGCGCTTTTGCCAGGGCGATCCGCGAACTGCATCCGCGCGGCGATTTCGCGCTGGACGTCAAAGGTCAGCCGGTCTTCCGCGCGACCCGTAATCATGTGCAAGTGGCATCGCACCGCCCAGAAGAAGTCTTCCGCGCGGCGAAAGGCGCGGTATTCAGCTGGGGTCAGCAAGCCGACATCGACCAGTTCGGCGGCGCTGCGGACTTTGTGCAGATACTTGCCGATCCAATAGAGCGTGTGCAAATCGCGCAGGCCGCCTTTGCCTTCTTTGACGTTGGGTTCCACTACATAGCGGCTGTCGCCCAGCCGCTTGTGCCGCTCGTTGCGCTCGGCCAGTTTCTCGGTGACGAAATCGCGCTCAGTCCCGGCGACGACTTCGGCAAAGAACCGCGCTTGCGCCGCATCGAACAGCGCCTGATCGCCCCAGACGTAGCGCCCTTCGAGCAGCGCGGTGCGGATCGTCAGGTCGCTGCGCGCCATCCGCACCATTTCATCCAGCGAGCGGCTGGATTGGCCAACCTTCAGCCCCAAATCCCATAGGAAATAGAGCATCGCCTCGATCACCTGCTCGCACCAGGCGGTTTGCTTGCCGGGCGTCAGAAAGGCGATATCGACGTCCGAATGCGGGGCCATTTCGCCCCGGCCATAGCCGCCGACCGCCATGATGCTCAGTCGTTCCCCGGTGGAGCGGTTGCCCGAAGGGTAGACATCGGTGATCACATGATCGTGGATCACCCGGACCAGCTGATCGACCAGAAACGCCTGTTCAGAGGCACAATCGCGCCCAGCAGACGGGCGCAGAGCCAGCCGCCGCGCAATTTCAGCACGGCCCGCCGCCAGCGCGCTGCGCAGCAGCTCCACCACTGGCGGGCGAGCCTTGGCTGCGCCGCGCTGTGCCGCCAGATCGGCAATCTGCCCGGCCAGCGCGCGTCGATCAATGATCGCGCGTTGGTCGGTGATGCGCCAGGGTGTTGGCGGGCCGCTCAGGCCGGGCTCTTCTGTTCGCTTTCCCACACGGTCAGGTAACGCGTCCGAAGCGTGCGCTTGTCAACCTTTTCAGTGCCCAGCCGCGGCAGCGTCTCCGTCTCTTGCCACAAGCGCACCGGCACCTTGAACCCGGCCAGGGTCTGTTTCAGGAAATCGCAGAGCTCGCGCTCGGTCAGGGCCTGGCCGGGCTTGGCCAGGAATACTCCGGTCACTTGTTCGCCCAGGCGTTCGTCCGGCATCCCAAACACGCTGGCTTCGGAAATTGCGGGATGGGCATAGATTGCTTCTTCCACTTCGATGCAGCTGATGTTCTCGCCGCCGCGAATGATGATGTCCTTCTTGCGATCTACGATGAACAGATAGCCATCTTCGTCCAAGTAGCCGAGGTCGCCGGTGCGGAAATAGCCGTCGGGCATGATTGCGGCAGCGGTCGCTTCGGTGTTGTTCCAATAACCCAGGAAATTGCAGATCGAGCGGATCGAAACTTCGCCGATTTCCTTGGCTGCCAAGGCCTCACCCGCGTCGTTCAGAATCGCGAGGTCAACCAGCGGCATGCTGGCAGTGCCGGTGCTGCCTGGCTTGGCGAGGTAGTTTTCATTGAGGTTTCCGCAGCCGACCCCGTTGGTTTCGGTCAGGCCATAGCCGAGCAGCGGGAAGGCATGCGGCAGCGCTTCCTTGATCCGCTTGACGTGATCGGCCGGACGCGGCGCGCCGCCCGCCGCAAAGCTGACGCAGCTCGATAGGTCATAGTTGTCGCGGTTGGGATGCGTTGCCAATTCAAAGCTCATCAGTGGCACCCCGACGAAGTAGGTGACCTTTTCCTGTTCGATCAGCCGCATCGCCTCTTCGGCGTTCCACTTGGGCATCAGCACCAGCTTGCGGCCAATCGCGAAGCTTTGCAGGAACACCGGCACTTCGCCGGTGACGTGGAACAGCGGCACATTGACAATGGTGCAGGGCTGCACCGACGGCGCTTCGCCGCGATCGGTCATGATCGTCAGCATCATCAGCGTCTGCGCGACATAGTTCATCACGCCTTGGGTAACGCCGCGGTGATCAGAAACCGCGCCCTTCGATTGCCCGGTCGAGCCCGAGGTATAGAGGATCGTCGCCAGGTCATCGCCGGTCAGTTCAGGCAGCGGGGTGCTGGCATCGCCGCCCTGCGCCAGCAGATTGGCCAGGCCTTGTTCGTAGCCGCAGTCATGCTCAAACAGCACCACATTGGCGGGGTGAGAGAACCCGTCCATCCGTGCGGCGCGCTGGCTATCGGCCAGCACCAGCTTGCACCCGGCCAGCTCGATCCCGCTGGCGAGCTCGTCCCCCGTCCACCATCCGTTCAGCAGCGTGGCGCAGCCGCCCGCCATGATCACCGCCAGATAGGCAATCACCCAGTTGGCCGAATTGCGCGCGGCGATGCCGATGCGGTCCCCTTTTTGCACGCCCAGCCCGGCCACCAGCCCGCCCGCGGCATGCCGTGCGGCGGCGTGGATCTGGGCAAAGGTCAACCGTTGATCGCCATCGATGATGAATTCTGCCGCGCCGTGCTGGGCGCAGTAATGATCGATATAGTGCACCAGCGTGGGCGGCGCGCCCTTCAGCATCGGCAGGGTGCGGCCGAAGCGTTCGAACGGAACGGTCTCCAGCGGCGCACCGGGAGCGGTTAGCCGGGTCATCACAGCGGTTACGGTATTGTCGAGTTCACTGGCCATCTGGCGTCCTTTATCCTCTCATGTCCGCACGCGCCCCTGTTCGCGTCCGGTTGCCGGTCCAAACCTCAGGTTTGTATCCCGGCCTGCACTATGCCAGAAGGCGCGGCGCTGGTTTGTCCAGAGGTCCGCGTTCGGGCTGAAGAATCGTTTAGGGGGTAAGCTTGTTGCTGTCACTAACACTTGCGGCTGCCGCTGCGGAAGCTTCCGCTGCTGGACCAATTGTCTGGCAGAGCTTGGGGCTGACACCCGATGTGTTCACGATCGGATCGTTCGCGCTGCGCTGGTACAGCCTGGCCTACCTCGCTGGAATCATGTTTGCCTACTGGCTGACGATGCGGATGATCAAGCAGCCAGGCGCACCGCTGGCGCACCGCCATGCCGACGATCTGTTCTTTTACTGCACGCTGGGCGTGATCCTTGGCGGACGGCTGGGCTATGCCACGTTTTACGCCCCCGAACTGTGGAGCTCGACCGATCTGTTCAAGCTGTGGGAAGGCGGGATGAGCTTTCATGGCGGCCTGATCGGGGTGTTCGTGGCGATGGTCTGGGTCAGCTGGCGCGGCGGGCTGAACTTCCTGCGCGTGGCGGACTACGTCACCGTCGGTGTCCCAATGGGGATGCTGCTGGGGCGGATCGCCAATTTCATCAATGGCGAACTGTGGGGCAAGGTGGCCGAAAGCCCGGTGGCCTGGGCGATGGTATTCCCCGGATCGGCCGGATCGCTGCCGCGCCATCCCAGCCAGCTCTATGAAGCGCTACTGGAAGGGCTGCTGCTGCTGATCGTAATGCTCTATCTGTTCTGGCGGACCCGCGCGCGCTGGAAGCCGGGCTTACTGGCCGGGGTGTTCACCGCCGGGATCGGGCTCGGCCGGTTCATCGTGGAATTCTATCGCGAGCCTGATGCCCAACTGGCTGAATTTGCGCAGCGCACCGGGCTGTCGATGGGCCAGTGGCTGACCATCCCGCTGATCCTGTTCGGGCTGTTCTTTGCGGTGCGTGCATTGCGGCGGCCCGAACTCAACAGCGGAACCCCGGCTCCAGAATGAGCCTGGTGGCCCCAGAGTCACTGGCTGCGATCTTTCGGCGGCTGATCAGTGCGACCGGGCCGATCAGCCTGATGCATTACATGGGCGAGGCGAACGCGCGCTACTATACCAGCCGCGATCCGCTGGGCGCGGCGGGCGATTTCGTCACCGCGCCCGAAATCAGCCAGATGTTCGGCGAGTTAATCGGGTTGTGGCTGGCCGATCTGTGGATCAAGGCGGGCCGCGAAGAGCCGG
>JANORN010000026.1:0-5160 GCA_031415355.1 Novosphingobium sp.
CGCGCAGCGCTTCGGCTTCAACGGCTGGGGCGGCAAATACCTGATGGACGGCGATCAGGAAATCGGCGCGGAGCTGGCGGCCGGCGCCGGTCTGGCGGTGCACACGAGCGACTGGGTGCTGGAAGGCGGGGCGGTGGACACCGACGGCACCGGACTGGTGGTCACTACCGAGCAGTGTTTGCTCAACCCGAATCGCAATCCGCACCTTTCACGCGCCGAAATCGAGGAACGGCTGCACCGCGACCTCGGGTTCGAGCGGGTGCTGTGGCTGGGCGACGGCTTGATCAATGATCATACCGATGGCCATGTTGATAACCTCGCGCGGTTCGTCGCGCCGGGCGTGCTGGCGTTGCCGCGCCCGACCGGAGCGGATGATCCCAACGCCGCGATCTACGCCGATGCCAAGGCGCGCGCCGAAACATTTGGCGTTGCGGTGCGCGAAGTGCCGTCGCCGGGACGGGTCGAAACGGATGGCCGGATCGAGCCGGCCAGTTACATGAACTTCGCGGTGACTTCGAAGCTGGTGGTGGTCCCGACTTACGGCACCGCGCACGATGCAGATGGCGTGGCGGCGGTGGCGGAGCTGTTCCCTGACCGCGCTGTGGTCGGCATTCTGGCAGATGCAGTGCTGGCGGGAGGCGGCAGTTTCCATTGTGCCAGCCAGCAGATGCCAGTGGCTTGAGCGCCTTTACCTTTCGCTAACCCGCACCGCGCATAATCGGGGCATGACGAAAGCAATCGCCCTCGCCACCGCGCACTTTGATCGCGCCGAATGGGCACGCGCCGCAATCGTCTGGACCTGCGCCCTCGCGCTGATCTCCGCAGGCCGCGCGCTACCCTTGTAACAGCCGCCACAATGCAGCCAGTGCAGCGAGGCCCAGCACGCCACCGGTGAAGCTGCGCCACACCGCTGCGCTGACATTGCCAAACGCCAGCCCGCCCAGCCAGTTGCCCAGCAGCACCGCCGGAAACAGCAGCAGCGCGAACTGCGGCTCGCGCACCGTCGCGACGCCCAGCGCAAAGGCTGAGACCACCCCGGCAATCGAGGTCGCCATGAAGATCGTCATCATTGATGCCCGCGCCAGCTCCGGCGAAATCGCGCGGCGCAGGTAATAGGGCACCACCGGCGGCCCCGGCATCCCGGCGAATCCGGTGAGGATACCAGAGACGATTCCGGTCGCCCCAGTTTCCAGCGTCGAAGGCGCGTGATGCTCGGGCCGTTTGGGCAACAGCACCAGCACGAACGAGCCCAGCGCAATCAGCGCAATCAGCAGCCGCGCCAAGGCCGGGTCAGTCACCGCGAGTAGCCAGACCCCCAACGGCGTCGCCAGCATCGCCAAAGCTGCGATCCGGAACGCCGACGGTTCGCTCGCACCCAGGATTTTCCGGATCCCGACCAACCCGATCAGCAGCCCCAGCCAGTTCGCCACCACCACCGCTTCGCTGGGTGGCACCGCCAGCCCGAGCACCGGCACCAGCAGAATCGCCATCCCGAAGCCAGCGAGACCCCGCACGAAGGCGGCGGCCAGCGCAGCGGCGATGGCCACGGCGAGTTGTTCCGGGGTGAGGCCGAGCATCATCCTCCCCCGTGGGGGAGGGGGACCAAGCGTAGCTTGGTGGAGCGGCACAGGCGGGTAGACCTGACCTCGCGAGCAAGAGAGTACCCGCTGGTGCCCCTCCCCCACTGCGTGGGTCCCCTCCCCTGAAGGGGAGGATGGCGTTGCGCCCAGTTCAACGCAAATCCGGCGGCGTAGCTTCGCTCACCAGCATCGCAATCGCTTCAGCCAGCGGCATTACCTTCTGGTATTCGGCCCCCAGCGTGCGGACCGCGACAGTGCCTTCCTCCGCCTCGCGCTTGCCGACCACCAGCAGGTGTGGGACTTTCGCGAGTGAATGTTCGCGCACTTTGTAGTTGATCTTTTCGTTGCGCAGGTCGGTTTCGGCCCGGATGCCGGCGGCTGCAAGTTGACGAAACACATCCGCAGCATAGTCATCCGCGTCCGACACAATCGTCGCCACCACGGCCTGGACCGGGGCGAGCCAGACGGGCAGCTTGCCGGCAAAATGCTCGATCAAAATTCCGATAAGCCGTTCATAAGAACCGAATATTGCGCGGTGGAGCATGACCGGGCGGTGCTTGGCACCGTCCTCGCCGATGTAGCTGGCGTCGAGCCGTTCGGGCAATACCCGGTCAGACTGGATCGTGCCGACTTGCCAGGTCCGCCCGATTGCGTCGGTCAGATGCCATTCCAGCTTAGGCGCATAGAACGCGCCTTCGCCGGGCAGTTCTTCCCAGCCGAATTCGGCGCTGGCCATTCCGGCGCGCACGACGGCTTCGCGCAGTTCGCTTTCGGCCTTGTCCCAATCGGCGTCAGAGCCAAAGCGCTGGTCGGGCCGCAACGCCAGCTTGACCGCGTAAGTGAACCCGAAGTCCTTGTAGACCCGGTCTGCCAGCGCGCAGAAATCCTGCGCTTCGGCCACGATCTGGTCTTCGCGGCAAAAGATATGCGCGTCGTCCTGGGTAAACTGCCGCACCCGCATCAGCCCGTGCAACGCGCCGTGCGGTTCGTTGCGGTGGCAGCAGCCGTTTTCATAAATCCGCAGCGGCAGGTCGCGATAGCTTTTGATGCCTTGGCGGAAAATTAGCACGTGCGCCGGGCAGTTCATCGGCTTCAGCGCCATCCAGTCGGCCTCACCCGAAAACACCGGGCCTTCATCCTCAACATTCGGCACTTCGTCCGGGATCACAAACATGTTTTCGCGGTACTTGCCCCAGTGGCCGCTCTGCTCCCACTGGCGCGCGTCCATCACTTGCGGGGTCTTGACCTCCTTATAGCCCGCGCCGTCAATCGCGCGGCGCATATAGGCCTCCAGCGCGCGCCAGATCAGGTAGCCTTTGGGGTGCCAGAACACGCTGCCATGGGCTTCAGCTTGCAGGTGGAACAAGTCCATCTCCTGACCAAGCTTGCGGTGGTCGCGCTTGGCCGCCTCCTCCAACCGGGTCAGATGTTCAGCCAGCTGCTTTTTATTCAGCCAGCCGGTGCCGTAGATCCGGCTAAGCATCGCGTTGTTTTGATCGCCCCGCCAGTATGCGCCTGACACCCGGGTCAGCTTGAACGCGTCCGCCGCGAGCTTTCCGGTCGAGGGCAAATGCGGCCCGCGGCACATGTCGAGCCAGGAGCCTTCTTCGTTTGGGGCCCCAGACCAGTAGACCGTCAGCGGCTCGTCGCCCGGCAGTTCAGCCGCCCATTCAGCCTTGAAGCTTTCACCCTGCTGCTGCCAGCGGCTGATCAGCGCGGCACGGTCCCACACCTCGCGGCGCAGCGGTTTGTCTGCGGCGATGATCCTTCGCATCTGCGCTTCGATCAAAGGCAGGTCTTCTTCGGTAAACGGGCGATCTTTGCCATCAACTTTGGGCGGCGCGAAATCGTAATAGAACCCGTCGTCAGTGCTCGGTCCAAAGGTGATTTGCGTGCCGGGGAACAGCGCCTGCACCGCTTCGGCCAGCACGTGGGCATAGTCATGCCGCGCCAGATCGAGCGCCTCGGCCTCGTCGCGGCTGGTGATCAAGGCGAGCTGCGCGTCGCCCGCAAAGGGCCGCGAGAGATCGACCAGTTCGCCGTTCACCCGCGCCGCCAGCGCAGCTTTGGCCAGGCCGGGACCAATCGCGGCGGCAACGTCGGCCGGAGTCGATCCCGCCGCCATTTCGCGGACGGAACCATCGGGCAGGCTGATTTGAAACATCTGGGACATGAACACTCTCGACTGGCTTGCGGCGCGCTTTGGCACAAGCAGCCACGCACCGGAAGGGGCGGTGTCTGGATCAGGCGATTTCGGGAAGTGACACCAGCCGCCCGAAACCGGACGGCGGCGCGCTAAAGCCTCAGGCCAAAGCGATCCGCCCCCGGAAAACCGGGGTGGTGCTAGTCAGCGTAGGAGCGGATGCTCTCTGCATAGCTGAGCGCTTAGCATCAAACTGGTTTCCATTCAACTAACCGTGACGCGCCGCCGCTTCAGCCAATCGGCCAGCAGCCAGGCCGCGCTGATCGCGATGAACGGCATGGCGGGATAGTGAAACCGCGTTTGTCCGGAAAACACCACGCAGATCGCGGTTGGATAGGCCGCGATCCCGTATGGCAGCAGCCACCAGTCAACCAGCGGCGTACTGGTCCGCCAGCGCCGCCGCAGTTGCACCACCAGCGCGGCGGCGAACCCCGCCAGCAGCAGCCAGTACCACGCCTGATTGGCCCAGCGCACCGCAGTGTACAGCGGCGCATGAGCGGCATAGCTGGCCGCGCCCTGTTCATAACTCCACAGCGCTTCCCCATCGGGGCCCCACAGCTTGATGAACTTTTTGGGCATCAAGCCCAGGAATTGTCCCGGATTGGCCGCGATCCAGGCCATGCCCAGCCGCTTGGCCTCGGCATCATAGGCGATCTCGCCCATGCTGGCCTTGCGCGCGAACAGCGCTTTGTACGCAGGGTCGCTATCGCCATAGCCGCCGTCCGCTGTGGGATTGTTACCGGTCAGCAGTGTCACGCCGCCGTTGGTGGACACCGCCACAAACTGCCCCAGCACGGCTTCATTGCGCAGGCTCCACGGCAGCACCACCAGCGCCGCCAGCGCGCCGAGCGCCAGCCCTTGACCGATCGCGCCGCGGACCGCGCGCCAGAATTGCGGCGCACGCAACACTCCGATGCCCAGCACCAATGGCACCACCGCCAGCGTCTGCGCCTTGACCAGCGTGGCCAGTCCCAGCAACACTCCGGCCCCGATCAGCGCGCGCGCGCTGCGCCCCGCCACCAGCAGCCAGCACAGCGCCAGCAGCAGCATGGTATAAAACACTTCGGTCAGCGCGAGCGGCACGTAGGCGGCGTTGTTGGGATAGAGCGCGAGCAGCAGCAGTGCGAGCCGCGCGGCGAGCTCTGATCCGCCGATCCGCCGCCCCAGTGTCAGCACCAGCGCCGCGCTGATTGCGGCGCAAACCAGATTGAACAGGCCGACCGCCTGCACCGATGGCCCGAACAGCTTGAACGCCAGACTGAGCGCCAGCGGCCAGCCCGGCGGCCAGAACGCGGTCGGCTGGCCCTCGGGCGAGCGATAACCCTGCCCCGCCGCCAGCTCCTCGGCGCGCTCGTAGTAATAGGCCGCGTCGGACCA
>JANORN010000027.1:0-31716 GCA_031415355.1 Novosphingobium sp.
GGCATGCCATCATATTCGGCTTCTTCGGGCTGCTGCGCGATGACCTGCCCGCCCGCGTCATGAACCGCCTTCAATCCGATCGAACCGTCTGCCCCGGTTCCCGACAGAATCACGCCGATGGTCCGCGCAGGGCAATCCTCGGCCAGCGAATTGAGCAGGAAATCGAACGGCAAGCGCGCTCCGTGGCGGGCATTGGGTTCGGAAAGACGCAGTGTGCCGGAACTGACCGAAAGATAGGTGCCAGGCGGGATGATATACAGATGATCGGGTGCAATGGTCATACCGTTGCCAGCCTGCTGTACAGTCATCGCCGTATGCCCGGCCAGCAGATTGGCCATCATGCTTTCGTGATTGGGATCAAGGTGCTGGACCAGAATGAAGGCCATGCCAGTGCGCGCCGGCAGCGCGCTGATCAAGCGGGTGCAGGCATCCAGTCCGCCTGCCGATGCGCCGATGGCGACGATCAAAAACTTAGCCTGCGACGGTCCGCGCGGGGCTTTGCCAGGCTTGGTCCGCTGATCTGGCATGTGGGCCTGTCCTTCGAGCGCAGTTGCCCGCCGAACCATAACACCACAGGTTCACGTTAGTTCCACGCGGCTCTGCGCGGGCGGCGCCAGTAGCGGCGCTTTGCTTCGATATGTCAATAAGCCAAGCGGGCGCGGAGCTTCCAGGCAAAGACTTGCGATTTGACCGCCTGTTTCGACTCAGAGGTTCACTTCGGCGAATCCTCCCTTGATCTTGTCGGTAACGTCGATGCCAAGCATCATACGGGCAGTGTTGACTACGCCGAGCTCGCCAGCCCAAATCGATGCATCGCCTAGATCCATACGCATCAGCAGCAGATCCGGATCGTCTTTGCCGCCGGGAAACCAAGCTTCTACAAAGTTGCTCCATTGCTTGTCGAGCCGCTCGCGGCTGGTTTCCTCGTTGAGGACGCCCGAAAAGCGGCAGAAGACGTCGTGGCCTTTTGACTGAAAGGTCGCGGTCGCGGCGCCCAGCGCAGCGAAGCGGTTGTTCCGCCCGGTGAAGAACCAGATTGCTGAATTAGCTTCTTTGTCGAGCTGCGCGGTCATCGGCGCGGCACTATCCTGATCAGCGTCTAGCTGAAGCATCACTAGTGACGATTGTGTCAAAGCATGCCAGAATTTCGCCTTGAGCTCGGATGCGTCGCCTTGGTTATATTGCATTGTATCTTCTCCGCGGTTGGCGACAAAAACCATGCTGTGGCGAAATAGTTCCCGCTTGCTGTGTCGAGAAATCCCAACAGGGATCTTGGTCGTGCAGCAGGGTTGGCTGACCAAACTTTTCCGACGAGTGGGCACTGCTTGCAATCTGGATTCTGAATCCAGCGCTGGTGGAACAATCTCTCAAATGGGGTGTTTACCGGTCTCACTACACAATCTCGCCGGGCAACGGAGACCTTGCATGCAGAAAACCCACAACACCTTGCCGAAAAAGATACGGGTTCAGTCGGTTGAACTGCTCAACCTGCACTTGGCGGCGGCGATCGATCTGCATGCCCAGCTGAAACAGGCGCACTGGAATGTGCGCGGGCCGGGATTTATCGCAATTCACGAGCTGTTCGACCGCGTTTCGACTGCGGTTGAGAACTACTCCGACATGCTGGCCGAGCGCGCAGGCGGGCTGGGCGGGACGGCGAACGGTACGATCCAGGTCGCGGGCAAGCAGTCCTTCCTCATTCCCTATCCGCTTGGAATTGCCGACGAACTGCAGCATCTTTTCGCGGTATCGGGAGCGCTGGCGGCATTCGGGGGTTCGGTGATCGAGGCAATTGCCAAGTCGGCCAAGATCGATGACCCGACAACCGCCGATCTGTTCACCGAAATTTCGCGCGGGATTGATCAGCAGCTCTATTTCGTCGAATCGCACCTTGCGCCCAAGACCGTCGATCCGTCCAAGGAGAGCTGATGCCCGCACTTTCCATCCTTGTCGTCGAAGATGAAGCGATCATCGGCATGTTGTTGTCGGAGGTTCTTGCAGGGATGGGGCACAAGGTGATCGGGGTTGTGGGGACCGAAGGAGCAGCAGTCGCGCTCGCCGCAGAGTACAAGCCCGATTTGCTGATCGTCGATGCAGGCTTGACCTCGGGCAACGGCGTCTCGGCGGTAGACAAAATTCTCGCCACCCGCTTCGTGCCGCATGTTTTCACCACCGGCAATGCGCTCAAGGTGAGACTGCTCAAGCCGGATGCAATCGTGCTCGAAAAGCCGTTCCACGAAGCCGAACTCGCCGATGCCATCGATCTCGCGCTGTCCCGGCCGCAGGAATTACCCAAATGAGTACCTTCCGCATTTTGGGCATATCCGGCAGCCTGCGCAAAGAATCCTACAACAGCGCCGCGCTCCGTGCCGCGCAGAAATTTGCCCCCGATTGCGTGGAAATAACACTGGCTGACATATCGGCCATTCCACTTTACAATGATGACGTGCGCGAACAGGGCCTGCCCGCGAGTGTGGTGAGTTTGGTCGAGCTAATCGCCACAGCTGACGCGGTGATGATTGCGGCGCCTGAATACAATTACTCGATCCCTGGTGTGCTGAAAAATGCCATCGATTGGGTGTCAAAAGCGCCCGATCAACCCTTCCGTCGCAAGCCTGTCGCGATCCTGGGGGCAAGCATCGGAGCCATCGGCACGGCCCGGTCGCAATATGATCTGCGCAAGGTCTTCGTCTTCCTCGATGCCCATGTCCTCAACCAGCCCGAAATCATGATCAGCGCTGCGCATACACGGTTCAGTGCGGACGGACAGTTGACTGACGAGAAGACGCGCGAGCTGATCGCGGCGCAGATTGTGGCGCTCAAGGAATGGGCGATGCGGTTACGGGATTGATGTGGGATCAATCGGATGAAGTTTAACCGAAAGCGGGCCATTCAAATCTTCGTGCTCGGGATGTTTTTGCTCGGTGCCGCCGCGATTGCTCTGCGGGCTACTGCACCACAGTCGGTTGACGTTATACGATTGACTGCCGGACCAGCTGAGCAAGTGCTGGCAGTTGTCGGGCGCGTCCGTTCGGCCAATGTTGTTCATGTGCAGCCCGAAAATGCAGGCGCAATTATCATGTTGCTGCATGATGAAGGGGACGAGGTCGTCAAAGGAATGCTGCTTGCGCAGATCCGTTCGGATCAACAGATTGCCGCCGTCGCCGTCACGTCGGCTCAAATTAAAAGCTTCGAAGCGCAGTTGGCCCTTGTTCGGCAAAGGCAGCGCCGCGTCCAATCGCTTGCCCGCGACGGTTGGGTCACGCGCGCGATGCTGGATGAGGCCAACGCCGCCGTCGCCGTCGCAGCCGCGAGCCTTGACGCGGCTCGCGCCACAGCTGAGCAAGCATCTGCAAAGGCTCGAGAGTTCAACGTCTATGCGCCGATGACCGGGACAATTCTTTTCCGCCCGGTAGATGCAGGACAGGTTGTTTCGGTGAACAGTATCCTCTTCGAGATCGGCTCCGCCGGCGCGGTGGAAATTGAAGCTGAGATCGACGAGGTTTACGCTGACCAGGTTTCTATCGACGCAAAAATCACCCTTTCTCCGTCTGGTAGCGGGAAGCAATTTTCGGGCCGGATCAGCGAAATTGCGCCCCGGATTGATCCCGCCAGTGGCGGCAGGTTGATGCGTTTCATTGCCGACAATGGCGACGGTAGCCTGCGGTCCGGGCGTTCAGTAGACGTCACCATCATTGTCGCAAAACTGGACCGCGCCTTGTCGCTCCCGCGTACTTCGGTGATCAGGAAGCTGGGACAGAACAAAGTTTTCGTCATTGAGTCCGGCAAGGCGGTCTTGCGGCCTGTCGTTTTGGTTGATTGGCCAGGTGTCAATGTGATCATCACCGGCGGCGTTCCGCCAGGGGCGCTGGTTGTGCTCGATCCTCTTTCCGTAATGGCTGGTGTTTCAGTCAAACCCAATGAAAACAGCAGCGACAGGGCCGATTGATGCTGTTCGCGCTGCGGGTCGCCTTCCGCTATTTGACCGCGAACCGCGTCCAAAGCGGACTTTTGATCGGCGGCGTTGCCTTGAGTGTCATCGTTTTCGTTTTCATGACCGCCCTCATACGCGGACTGGCGATATTCCTAACGGCGCAAACGACCGGACAGATCGCCCATGTCGAGATTGAACCACTGCCAAGGATTGCTCAGATTGCGAATGCAAGCGGTCGCTTCGCGGCCCAACCCATTTCAACGTTTCAGCGGAAGCAAATCCGCAATTGGCAACTGATAGTCGGTCAGGCGGAGCGGCTGGACCATGTTGTTGCAGTTGTCCCCGAGGTGACCGGAAACGGCTTTCTGGTGCGAGGCACTGCCGTTGCGCCTATAGCGCTTCAAGGAATTGATCCCAGCCAGATCGACGCGATCATTCCGCTCACCAAATCGATCATCGATGGCAGCTCCGACTTATCGACCGGAGGGCTGGTGATAGGAGCAGAACTTGCTGAAGATTTGGGGCTGCGCGCGGGCATTCCAGTGCTGCTGCGCTCTGATCGAGGCATTGAGCGGCTTATCCCAGTGACGGGTATATTCCGCGTTGGACTTTCCAATGTTGATCGTCGCGTCGTCTATCTATCAATCGCGGTGGCGCGTCCATTGCTCTCCCTGCCCAATGGCGTTACCTCTATGTCCATCAAGCTCGATGATCCTGTTCTGGCACTTTCCGTTGCCGAGCAGCTCAAACGCCAGATGCCACTGAAGATCACAGCGTGGCAGGAGAAAAATCGCAACCTGCAAACTGCCTTGGAATCACAAGGGCGCACGGGCAGTTTTATTCAGGCATTTGCGATGATCGCGATCATGATTTCAATTGCCAGCGCACTCTTGCTGACGAGTGTGCGGCGGCGGGGGGAAATCGGGATCATGCGCAGCTTTGGCATTTCCCGCGCTTTTGTCGCGTGGGTATTTGTCTTTCAGGGCGTCATCATCGGTTTGGTCGCTTCGCTGATTGGATCCGGCCTTGGTTACTGGTTGTGCTTGTTTTTGAGCGAGCGTTTGACTGGCCCAACGGGGGAGCCGTCGTTGCCAATTGCACCGTCGGAAGGCGGGTATCTGCTCGTGATCACCCTCACGGTCCTAGGCTCTGCCCTTTCGGCGATACTTCCTGCCCGAGCAGCAGCAAGACTTGATCCAGTCGAAGCGATTCAGCAATGACGTTGCTCCAAGCCGCCGGGATCACCAAGAGCTTCCGTACGGGTGAATTTGACACTCTCGTCCTGAAAGGCGTAGATCTCATTCTCGAACCCGGCGAAATGGTCGCCTTGTCGGGACCATCGGGTTCAGGGAAATCGACCCTGCTCAACATCTTGGGTCTGTTGATGGAGCCAAGTGGCGGCACCCTGTCATTCATGGACGAAACCGTGTCTGGACTGTCCGACAAACAGCTTTCTGCCATCCGCAACAAGCACTACGGGTTCGTCTTCCAGTTCCACCACTTGCTCCCCGATTTCACCGCGATGGAAAATGTTGCGTTCCCCGCTGCAGCGCCTGCAGGCGGAATTTCTCCAGAGATCAGAGACCGCGCGCGAATGTTGCTGGACCGGGTGGACCTTTCTGATCGTATAGACTTTGCGGCAATGCGCCTTTCGGGCGGCCAAAAACAGCGGGTGGCAATCGCCCGCGCGCTTATGAACAAGCCTGAACTTGTCCTGGCCGATGAACCAACCGGCAGTTTGGACCGGGAAAACAGTGCCCGCGTGATGGCGCTGTTAAGAGAGATAAACCACGCCGACAAAACCACTTTTCTTATCTCAACGCACGATCCCGATGTCGCAAAACACTGCGATCGTCAGATCAATGTCGTCGACGGTCAGGTGGAATGAAGCACTGCGGGTGACTCAGGCAGAATATTTTCCGCACTCGATGCAACAATCTACCCCCGACACAGTTCGAATGCTGAGCTTCTTTTCAGTCGCAGACCGAGCATCCCCCCCGCCTCGGACCGCATTTGGGAGCTTTCCAAGATCTGATCCCCTCTTCGCTCCCGAAGATTGGAAGTCTTGGCAATCTGAATGACGGTCGGTCCTATTCAACACTCGCTGTGTTGGCGCAGGACCGACCGCCATTTCAAATCATTTGCGCAAGAACATCGCTGATCGCCACAAATGCGAAACACACCGAGCTGTCGGCCACGCCATAGGGTAGGAACAGATCGTCACCAACCCGAATCGCGCCACAGGTGTAGACCACATTCGGCACATAACCCTCCCGGTCTTCGTCAGCGGCGGACAGGATCGGAACTGCAGTCCTGCCAATCACCTTGGACGGATCGTCCTTGTCGAGCAGCGCCGCGCCAATTGAATATTTGCGCATCGCGCCAACGCCATGAGTCAGCACGAGCCAGCCTTCGTCCAGCTCGATCGGCGCCCCGCAATTGCCGATCTGCACTAGCTCCCAGGGGAAGCGCGGTTCGAGCAGCAAAGTGCCGCCCTCCCAGTGATCGAGCCTGTCGGAGCGCAGCAGATAAAGGTTCTTGCCGTCTTGCCGCCCGATCATCAGGAATTGGCCACCGATCTTGCGCGGGAACAGCGCCATGCCCTTGTTCCGCCCGGCTCCGCCCACAATCGGCGTCAGGGTGAAGTCCCTGAAATCGACCGTGCGGAGCAGTTCGGAGCGAATGTCGCGCCCGCTATAAGCGGTATAGGTGCCGATCCACTCGCTCTTGCCGGCGCCGTGCTCAAACTCAACGAGCCGCAGATCTTCAAGCCCGTTGCGCTGGGCCTCGGTGATCGGGAATATGACAGTCCCGGAAATGGTGCTGTCGCGGTGACGGTAGACCGATACCGCGCCATCCTCCGGAAGGGCTTCCGCAGCGGCCCCCATAGCAGCCTTAGCCTTGGCGAGCATCGCTGCGGTCGCGAACGGCGGTTGCGGTAACAGACTGAGCTGCCGACCTGCGGCGATTATGCCCTCTCGAAAGGCTATCGTCGAAATATGTCCTTCCCCGACGGCCCGCAGCGACAGGATAATCCGTACGCTGCCAGGTTGAAGCCCGGTCTGATCGGGATGGCGTACCACGCTGGGGTTCATCAGGGCGGCCGCAGAATAGCTGTATTCATGGCAGAAATAGGCCCCGATCAATCGCTTGGTCTGGCGCCGCAAAGCCTTGCTATCAAGCTGCAGCACAGCTTCGATCTGACTATAACGATCATCGAAGAAGCGCTCGATCTGCCAATGGCGATCCTCAAAATCATTGAGGACGATTGACAGCTCGCCGCGAACCGTGCGCGGATCAAGCGCAATAATGTCGTCGACCAGCTTGCGCACACGGTCGCTATCGGGCCCCGATGCCTGCCACGCGAGGTGAAACGGGCGCACCACCACCCGGCTCGGATCGGCATGCAGTCGCAATTCGTGTTGGACGAGTTCGACCATGCGGCGTTATCCTTGCAGTGACTCAACCCTCGCCGTCAGGCTTTTGCCAAGAGGCGTTTTATCGAACAAGTTGCCAATTGCCAGGCCAGCACCGATTCCGCACCCTCGTTCAAATTCAACCCGCGCGGATTAATCCCGTCGTGGCAAGAACCCGTCACAGGATCAGCCACCGCGACGCCGCGATCATTAGCCCCTGAATACCATGCATAGGCGCGGCAGGCATGGGCGAGCCAACGGGGGTCGCGGGTAGCATCAAAGGCGGCACTGGCCCCGTCGATAGCCGCCCAGGCTTCCACCGGCTGCTGATCGAATGGCCGGGGCGTGCTGTATTCATGGCCAAAGCTGTCCGACCCAACGGCCCGGAAGTGCCCGGACAGGGTGGTCTGCAGGTCCAAAATCCAGCTGAGCGATTCGATACCGCAGGCGATGAAATCTGGCCGATCCAACCGCATCCCGGCGCGGATCATGGCTTCGGGCATCCGGCAATTGTCATACGCCAGCACGCTTTCAAACCACGGCCAATCGGTTCGGCGGGTTTGCTGTAGGCGAGACAGTAGAAACTCAGCGCCGTTTTGCAAAATGGCTGATGCTGCCCGGTCGTCATCTACCGACGCCAGCAGGTAGTCCGCGCCAAGCATGGCAAAGGCTGTGGCTCGCGGCGAGCCGAAATCGCGTGCGCTAAACGCCGTTTGGTCAAATAACCCGCGCGCCCAGCGCCGCAATGACGCCGTCCGCCCTTCGTGCGCTGTCGCGCCAAGCGCCCAGAGCGAGCGGCCACAGCTATCTTCGGACCCGGCCGCTTCCAACCAGTTGCGGGCAAATCCCATGAAGTTGCGGAACTCGCCGCTCTTGCCGTTCCACGCGCTTTGCACAAAGCCGGCGAACGTGGTTGTAAGGCGCGAGCGGTGCGGTTCAACATGGTCGCCGATCCGGTTCATCAGCATCAGCGCGCGGGCATTGTCGTCTACGCAGTAGCCGTGCGCCCGGTCGGGCACCGAAAAGATTGAATGTTGTATGATGCCAGTGTCATCGCAGATACGGAGTAAGCCTTCGATGCCGATGGTATCAACGTTTTCAAATACAGGCGCTGCCTCGATCATGATCTGGGTCGATCCGATCACGTCGAGACAGCGCGCTGCAAATGTAGGCCAAATCATGGCCCGACCCCGTTTGTAGGCACGCAACCGAAACCCCATCGCCTGATCCGGATCAGCAAGCAGTGCACCAATTTCGTGCGCCAGAGCGGCACTGTCATTGAACGGCACCAAAAGTCCGTGATTGTCGGCCAGCAGTTCGCTCGCATGGGCATAGGGCGTTGAGACGATCACTTTGCCAAGCGCCAGCGCGTAGGACAGCGTACCCGAAGTCGCCTGATTTGCCCCCAAATAGGGAGTCACATAGATGTCCGCCGCTTCGAGCAGATCGAGCAGCGCATCCGTTTCCAGAAACGCGTCGATCCAGTGGATATGATCTTCTACGCCCAACGCTGTGGCGAGGCTTTTGAGCCGTTCGCGATAGGCCTCACCCTCGCGCGCCAGCAGATTGGGATGGGTCGCGCCGACAATGCAATAAAGCACATCAGGATGCGCCGCAACGATATCAGGAAGTGCTGCGATTACCGCCTCAATGCCCTTGCCCGGCGACAACAGCCCGAAAGTCATCAGCACCTCACGCCCCGCAAACCCAAGCGCCGCTTTGAATTGCGCGGACCGCCCGAACGGCCGATCCGGCACGCCATGCGGGATCAAGACGATCTGATCCGCGTCGGCACCGAAGACACTTCGAAGCAAAACCGCAGCGCGGTCTGACATCACGATCAACTTTGCGGCCCGCGCAACAAGTCGCTGCATTACGCGCAACTGGTCTGGATCGGGATCGGGCATCACGGTGTGCAGCGTCACGATCAGCGGGGCGGCAATTCGGTCGGTCAGTTCGAGGATCAAGTCCCCGGCCTGTCCGCCAAACAGGCCAAACTCATGCTGGAGCCACACCACATCGGCGCTGCTTATTTCGATCGCCGCGGCGGCGGCGGCGAAGCTGGCCGCGTCGCCCTCCACTATGACGCCGCGCACCGGCGCAGCAAAGGCAATGTCGTTGGCGACCGGGGCCATCGCGTAAACATCAACAGTAGCGCCCGGAAAGCCAGCGCTGATCGAGGCGTGAATGTCAGCGGTAAAAGTCGCTATGCCGCATCGCCGGGGCGTGAAGCCGCCGATCAGGGCGATGCGAGGCGTGCCCGTTTTGAGCTTGCGCAAAGTCTCGACAGCTAGGGGGCGCGCTGCCCCGTCCAGCATGAACACATCGAGGGCGTGCCTGCCAAGCTCTCCGCCAGGCAAAGAAAAAATGCGCCCCGACCGGGGGGGGAGTAGCCGGGGCGCGCTGGCAGGGGGAGGGGTCGCCAGCATTCGTATTTCCTAGCGGCCCATGCCGTAATAACCGTTGACCATCATGCCGTAGGCAGGGTCATATATCGGAACGATCCCGCTCTCGTGCTTCGGGGCTTTTTCCAGTTGCTCCTTGTCGATATCGACAACAAAACCATGCCGCGCGACGACATATTTGAGCTTCTTCCAAGGAATGGGATAATGATCCTGTTCCATCCCGAGAAATCCGCCGAATGACATCACGGCATATTCCACCTGGCCGCTGTGCTTGTTGACCATGAAATTCTGGATCCTGCCGATCTTCTCTCCGCCCGTGTTGTAGACGGTGGTGCCTTCGACCATGTCCGATGCGATCAGCGACGAGGTTTCGACATATTCAGGTTCGTGATCGGCCATGCTGCGTTTCCCTCTAGAGAGTATGGAGGGGGAACTGGCAGGGCGGGGATATGTTCCGGGGGCTAGTTCATAAAGTGCAGGCTAATTTGCGTCGCACCAACGCAAGTCTCCCGGTGCTCCTGCAAGCGCTCGACCAGGCTAGTTTTGCTGCGAATGGCTGACCCTACGGGGCTTTGCGCGTTTTCTGGGCGTCGCAGCCACAGGCCGGTCTCTGGCTTCGCTCGGATTGATGCAGCTGTCCTGTAGTTGACGGGTGCACAAGGGATAGAACTTGCCCATCGCCTCCGACGGAGCCGGTGTCAGCGCGCCCTTATAGGGCCCTGCGTTGTAGCTCGGATCGTCCGGCATGGCGGGTTGCACCGGCGTGTCGGCGGTGGCCGGATTGGGCGGTGTCTGGGTTGGGATGCCCGCACCACGGGGATTGGCCTGGGTCTGGACAACAGTAGGCGGCTCCTGCGCCGCAGCCTGAGCTGAAAGGGTTGATGCCGCGGCAAAGAACGAGATGGCGACAACAGCGGCAAATGTATGGTTGGGCATCCGAATTCTCCTTGGTCTATTACTTCGGCAGAAAACCCCCTCGTTTCAAACGCAGTCTTTGCCAATTGGTGGTCTAAGGCCGGGCAATCTTCTCGGTAATCGCCGTCAAGGCTGTTTTGACATGACCCGCTTCATTGGCCAGCCGCCCTTCTTTGCGGGCACCGATCGGATCGGACACACTCATACCTTCCGCTTCAGCATTGAGCCGCCCGTCCAGCTCAGAATCCCATTCGGTGAGCAAGGCCTGCTTCTCTTCCACTCTCAGCTCAGGATCGGCGACCAGGGCTTCGGGGGTATCGAAATGTTTGCGCGGGTTGGGCGCGTCGTCTTCCATCGACTGGACAGCGGGACTCATTACGGATGCCTGTGTTGTGCGCTCACGGTGAACCAACAATGCTTGGCCGATAGTCGCGATGACGGTTTCGGACTCGAACGGCTTGGTGATGAGATAAGTTGGCTCGGGCCTCTCGCCGGTCAGCAGCCTTTCGGGAAAGGCGGTGATGAAGATCACCGGTACGCTCATCGCGCTCAAGATGTCCTTCACCGCGTCGATTCCGCTCGAACCGTCGGCAAGGCTGATGTCGGCAAGCACGAGTTCAGGACGGGTTTTCTCCGCCAGTGCGACCGCCTCGGTGCGGGTGCGCGCAACGCCGGTGACGCTGTGGCCCAGTCCTTCAACGATCGAGCGGATGTGCAGGGCGATGATCGCCTCATCCTCGATGATCAGTACGGAAGCTTGCAGGGAATCGGCGATGGATTGCCGCGCTTCGACGATATCTGCCGCAATTTCATCCGCGGGTCTGCCGGTTATAGTTGCGGCATCGAGGATACTGAAGCCCTCAACGGCGGTAAGCAAAAGCGCCTGGCGGCTGTGCATCGGCAATCCTGCAACGATGCCGTCACCAGAACCGGTCTGTCCCAGATCCATACCCGGCTGCCACAGGTGGTGAAACATGCGATAGAGTTCGGCGCGCGCCGGTCTGTCGGCGTTGAACTCCTCCGGCGCAGCCAACAACGCTTCCAGCACTTCGCGAACCGCGCCATCGCCGAGCCGCTGAGACCCCGTGAGTGCACGTGCATATCGTCGCAGCAACGGAAGTTCAGGCCCCACCGCATCTCTCAATGACATAATCGCTCCTATTCGAAACAGGGAATACCGCGCGCACCGATTTTTGTTCCAGCAGGTGGAACATTTTTTCGCGGCGTCGCTTACCCGTAGCATGGATGGCATGATCGCCAGTGCCATTTGGACCAGACGAGGATTTCGGTGACAAATCTCAGCACATCTTTCACACTGGCTGGCACTGACCCGAAACAGGCGTTGGCGGAGCAACATGCGATGGCGAAGTCTGACAAGCCGCGTAATTTTTATGAGGATATCGGCAACGATCCGGTCGCGGCGGCGCTCAAGCAAATGCATGATGCGGTGGCGAGCGAAGAACTGCCTGACGATTTCCTGCGATTGCTCGACGAGATCGATACCAAGATTGCAGCACAGAAGACGGCGCACTGATGGAGCGAAAACCCGCCCCAGACGCGACCGAAATTGACCCCGACAAGCTGTTCCGGGACCAGCTCGTCGCGCTGTTGCCGTCGCTGCGCGCCTTCGCCCGCGGGCTTTGCCGCCATCGCGAAATGGCGGACGACCTGGCGCAGGATACCATGATGCGCGCCTGGGCCGCGCGTGAAAGTTACACCCAAGGGTCGAATTTCCGCGCCTGGATGTTCATGATCATGCGCAACCAGTTTTACACGACACTGCGCAAGAATTCGCGGATGACCTCGCTCGATCCCGAAGTGGCCGAGCGGGTGCTGGTCATTGCCCCGGCGCAGCAGAACGGCATCAACGTCGATGATGTCGCCAAGGCACTGCAAATGCTGCCGACCGAACAGCGCGAGGTGCTGTTGCTGATCGGTGCCAATGAGATGACCTACGAAGAAGCCGCAGAAGTAATCGGCTGCGCGATAGGTACCGTGAAGAGCCGCCTCGCGCGGGGCCGCGCCGCGCTGACGGCACTGATAGACGGCCCGGCGGATGATGCCTTGCCTGCATCGCCGCAACGGCGCACACGTCGCGGGCCTGGACAGGATGCCGCAAGGGTTTTTGGCGATGTACTGCGCGAGCCGCCCCAAACCAAGATGGCGACCACCGCAGGCTAGGCAGAAAGGGGATCGGGTCCCATGCGACCGGCAACTCTGCGAGGCGGCCTGGTGCTGATCGTCGCGGCCGCCTTGGTGCCAATCGGCGCGCTCAGCGTGGTTCAGGCGCTGTCGTCCTTGCGCTATTCCCGCACCTTGATTGGCAACCAGCTGGTCACCAGCGCGCTCGCTACGGCGGGACAAGAGCGCGATCCGCTTGTCATCGGCAAGCAAGTGTTGATGACGCTCAGTGAAAACAAGGCTGTCCGCGCGGGCGGCGCAGGATGCAATGACGCCCTGAAAACGGGTCTTGGCAACAGTCCGGCCTTGCTCAATTTGGCAAGGTCCGATGCCATGGGGCGGGTCCAGTGTTCGGTGTTGCCTTTTGACCCCGCCGTTTCCTTCGCCGGAGAAGCCTGGTGGCAGCGCGGTATCAAGTCGCGGGGTTTCACCGTCAGTACGGTGGTGATCGGGCAAATCTCAAAAAAGCGCGCGATCATCGGCATGCTGCCGGTTTTGGCTGGCAATGGCACGAATGACGGGGCGGTTACGGTTGCGATTGACGCAACCTGGCTGGAGCGCTCGCTGGCCACATCGGAAGTCTCACGCGACGCGGCAATCGCCATCATCGATCAGGACGGACGGGTTGTTCTGACCAGCGAAACCAGAGAGCTGCCGCACTTTGATGTGAACGCAGGAAATGCGAAGGTCGCAGATGCCATAGCCCGCGACGGTGTTGGCTGGATGTATGCAGTCGCGCCGCTTTATGACCGTGAGCTTTATGTTGTTTATGCCGAACCAACCGAGCAGTTGATGGCAACAGCGATACGGCAAGCGCGGATCGACCTTATCCTGCCCATCGTCGCGCTGCTGATCGCGTCGCTGGCGATTTGGTTGGGCACTACCCGACTGGTCTTGCGATGGCTGGATTCGCTGCGAACCCTCGCCTCGCAAATCGCTCAAGGTAACTTCGCTGGCAATCCGGCCGGATTTGCCAAAGCGCCCAGGGAAATCGCAGTGCTCAGTGCCGATCTCCACAGCATGGCCCACGCCATCGAGACGCGCGACAATGACCTCCTGGCGGCGCTTGATGCCAAGACAGCGCTGACCCACGACATCCATCACCGGGTCAAGAACAACCTCCAGATCGTTAGCAGCCTGCTCAATCTGCAAGCGAGCAAGATCAGCGATCCGACCGCGCGCGCTGCCCTCAGCCAAACCCGCGCCCGCATTGGCGCGCTCGCGCAGATTCACCGCTTGCTCTATGAAGAAAGCCACGACAGCGATCATGGCATGGTCAACATCGCCAATTTGCTGACTGCGCTCTGCTCGCAGCTGCGTGCTTTGCACCGGGGGCAGAGTGCGGTTCATCTGGTTTGCGATGCAGCATCGCAGACGGTGCCGATCAACACCGCCGTGCCCCTTACCTTGCTCGCGGTCGAGGCGGTTACAAACGCTTTCCGCCATGGCTTTCCAGATAGCCAGAGCGGCACAGTGACCCTCCATTTCGATGTGACCGGTAATCAGGCCACGTTATCGATCCGTGATGATGGGGTGGGCTTTGACGCGACCCGCGAGACAAGCTCGATGGGCCGTCAGTTGATGGCTGCATTCGCGCAGCAGCTTGGCGGCGAGCTGGATATTGCCAGCAGTTCGGCGGGGACCAAGGTAACGCTAAGCTATTGCTTCGCTTTCCCTGAAGTGGACGCAGCCATGCCGCTGTCCGCTTAGTAAGTTTTGAACTGCGAATCCCGCAGCACCGGACGGCGTATGGTGCCGCCCGGTGCGCATGTGGATCGATCTAGCGACCGTTGTTGTGTCCGTGGTCGCGCCTGCTGCTTTCTACTTATTGCAACGGAGCGTGCGAAGCAGCCATCCGGGATGGACATCTTGACAATACCGGTGCCAAAGTTGCCCAGTCGCCGGGTCACTGCTCGGCTGCGACCGGCTCGTTCATCGCTGCTGCCGCTGCCGTCAGATTAGCGTTGGCAAAATCCCAATTGGCAAGATGATCGAGAAAGGCAGTGACAAAGTCCGCCCGCCGGTTGTGATAATCAAGATAATAGGCGTGCTCCCACAGATCGCAGCAGAGCAGTGGCGTTCGTCCGTGGACAGGAGGAAGGTCAGCATCATGGGTCGCGACAATTGCGACGACGCCGTCGGTCACGACCAGCCAGACCCAGCCCGAGCCAAAATGCGCCGCTGCCGCCTTGCTGAAGGCTGCGGCGAAGGCCTTGGCATCGCCGATATCATGCTCGATCAGGACTTTGAGGTCGCCACCGGGTGGCCCGCCGCCGCCGGGCTTCATCGAATGCCAGAAAAACTGATGGTTCCAGCTTTGCGCGGCATTGTTAAAAATGGTGTGCTGGGCGGCGTCATCATGCGACTGCTTGATCACTTCCGCCAACGGCAAGTCAGCAAGCACATTGCCGACCAACAGCTGGTTGAGCTTATCGACGTAAGTCTTGTGATGCTTGCCGTGATGCAACGCCAGCGCTTGCGCCGAGATATGCGGTTCGAGCGCGTCCACTGCGTAGGGAAGTCGGGGAAGTGTAAACATGGGGGTCTTTCTTTCGCTAGCGCAGGAAATTACCGATGGCGCGGCCGCATGCTCTCAGCTCGCTGCGGACGAGCTGGCGGAACAGACTTGCGCAAAGCCGTGCGCGATGCTCGGCTAAATTGGCGATACGCCAAAATATTTCAAAGCTCCGAGCACAAGCAGCAGCAAGGCAATCGCGGCGATTGTGTTGGCGACATTGAAACTGCTCCTCGTCGAAACAATTTTTTCGTCCTTGTTCAATTCTGTCACGCCGATTCTCCTGATGCTTCGATGTCTTTCGTAGACATGGTTGCCGTCAGACCAAGTGCCGAACTCCTGGGCTGGCCTAGTTGATCGCTTCATCTCCAGCCTTGCCAACCGACTCGATGTCGCGGCCGACACCCTTCACGGTGTTGCAAGCCGCAGTGGCGATGGTGACGCTGATCACTGCGATGGCGAGCACAACTTTCCTGGTCATGTGAAAACCCTTGCTGGATGCAGGCCGAACGCAATCCGGCCTGCTTGATACAGGCTAAACCCGGCTCCAGACGGGAAGTTCCAGTTGGCAATCTACGAGTGGGAAAATTTGCGTTCAATGCTGGGCAGTAACGCCGCTCCATCCCGGCCCACGCATTCGATGCCGCATGCTCGACGGTGATCCGATACCATTCGCGCCTTGGTGATGGCGGTGCACTGCGCGAAAAGCTGCGCGATCTGGCGCTTCGCCGCCGCCGGTTCGGCTATCGCCGGTTGCATATTCTGCTGCGCCGCGAGGGCCTTATACCGCCCGGGCAAGCCGACCCGGAACGCATTCGTCGGGAGCTGCAATGACCGGATGCGTGACGAACTGCAGGGCGAAGCGTTGTTCAAGAGTATGGGGCACGCCCACGAAAAGATCATCACATGGGCCAAGGATTACAACACCGGGCGGCCGCACTCTTCGCTTGGATACGTCACCCCGGCGGCGTTCGTAGCTGACCTCAGAAAGCAAGGGGCTGCTTCGCTCCGCACAGCCGAAGGCGACGCTACGCAGCCCCTTGCTTCACCCGCGCACAAGCGCAACAACGACGCCCAGGCTCTAATCGCAACCGGATAAAGGTTGGGGGGCAGGTCATCGTTTCGCTATGTGTCAAATTTCGTAAGTTGAGGAGCAAGTCGCATCGAGTTTCCGGTTTCTATGCGGTTTTTTGTGATGACACATGGCAGACCGCCGGTGTGCCGTAGTGCTAAGGCACTAAAAAATGGAAATATGGTGGACACACTTGGGTTCGAACCAAGGACCCGCTGATTAAGAGTCAGCTGCTCTACCAACTGAGCTATGCGTCCATATCGCAGCATACCGCGATGCCCGAATCATCGGGAGCGCTTCCTATAGCGGCTCAACCGGCTGAGGGAAGGGGGGTGTGTGATTATTCAGCTGTCGCCCAGGCTACGCCCGCGCCGGCTCCAGCGATCCACCGCCATGATCGTGCCAAGGCAGATCATGTTGGTCAGCATGGATGACCCGCCATGGCTCATGAACGGCAGGGGGATCCCGACCACCGGGGCGAGGCCCATCACCATCATCAGGTTGATCGCCATGTAGAAAAACACGGTTGCGGTCATCCCGGCGGCCAGCAAACTGGCGAAGCGATCGGTGGCCCGGCGCGACACTTGCAGGCCCCAATGCAGGATGAACATGAACACCCCGATTACAAACAACCCGCCCAGCAGCCCCCATTGTTCAGCCATCGTCGCGAAGACGAAATCGGTATGGGCTTCGGGCAGATAGCCCAGGCCGCTTTGCGAGCCCTGTCCAAATCCTTTGCCAGTAAAACCGCCGGAGCCAATGGCGATTTTGGACTGCGTGATGTGATAGCCGGTTCCAAGCGGGTCATCTTCGGGGTTGAGGAACACCAGCACGCGATTGCGTTGATAGCCATGCAGCAGCGTGAAAAACGCAATCGGAATAATCGCCAGCCCCGCCAATCCGCCGCCGATGAACCATGCTAGAGGAAGTCCGGCCAGAAAGATCACCACGCCGGCTCCGAAACAGATCGCCAGGCCCGTCCCCAGATCGGGTTGCAGCATCACGAGCAAAGCGGGCACACCCAGCAGCGCGGCAGCCGGGGCCAGTGCGCGCCAGTTCTGGGTCAGCGTGGGGGGCAGGCCATCGTAAAACTTCGCCAGCACCAGCACGATCCCGGGCTTCATCAGCTCCGATGGTTGCAGGGTCATGAACCCCAGGTTGAGCCAGCGCTGGCTGCCACCATTGATCCCGCCGATCAATTCGACCAGAATCAACAGGATCACGAGGCCGAGATAACCGGGGTAAGCGGACCATTTGAACAATTCCCGCGGCAAGCGCGACATGATCAAAGCCATCGTCAGGAAAACGGAAAACCGCAGGAGGTGCGGTCCGGCCCAGGGGCTGAAACTGCCGCCTGCTGCCGAATAAAGCACTGCCGCGCCAAAACAGATCAGCGCGGTCAGCGGGACCAGAACGCGCCATGGCAGTTCGGCGATCGGGCGTGGGACAAGGCCGAGTCTCATGGCGTCGCGTCAGTTGGCTGGACTGCCCCAGCGCCAGAACCCGGGCTGGGCGGAGCAGCGTTTACCGCTGGCGGCGCAGAACCGGGAACTGCGGCGGCAGCGGTAGCGGGGGCATTCGCATTGTCATCCAGCCGAGGTTCCGCTGCCGCAGTCTGGGGTGATTGCGGCGCGGTGTCGGCTTGCTGCACACGCGTCTCGGTCTTGGCTGCCTCGTCCTCATCAGCGGGCTTGGGGGCTGAACTGCCATAGCGGGCTTCATAGGCGCGATATTTGCTCGCGAGCCGTTGTTGCGGGGTTCCGCCCCAGCCGCTTTCCATGCCGCGCAGCACGTCCATGGCTTTGGCCGGATCGAACAGGAACGTCATCACATCGCGCGCAATTGGATAGGCCGCGCCAGACCCGCCACCGTGTTGCACCACCACCGCGCAGGCATAGCGCGGCTTGTCGTGCGGGGCGAAGCACACGAAGTGGCCATGATCGCGGTATTTCCACGGGCCCGTCTTGCCCGAACTGATGTTGAGCCCGACGACTTGCGCGGTCCCGGTCTTGCCGGCCAGCAGCACGCCGGGAATTGGAATGCGGGCCTTGCCCGCCGTGCCCGGGCCGTTGACCACATCGCTCATTGCCTGATGGACGAAATCAAGATGTTCCTTGCTGAAGCCAAGCGATTCGACCTTGGGCATTTTGGGATCAAACAGCAGCCTGGGATGAAGCACTTTGCCGCTGGCAATGCGCGCGGCCATCACCGCCTGCTGGAGCGGATTGACCAGCATGTAGCCTTGGCCAATCGTGGCATTTACCGTGTCGAAGACGGCCCAGGGCTTGTTGTACTTTTTCTGTTTCCACGCAGGATCAGGCACCGTGCCATAGGATTGTCCAGCGACGGGCAGGTCAAATTCTTCCCCCAAGCCAACCCGGCGGCACATATCGGCAATCTTTTGCATCCCGATTTTCTGCGCGAAATGATAAAAATATACGTCGCAGCTTTGATAGATCGCCTTGGCCATATTGACTGTGCCATGCCCGCGGCGGTTCCAGCAATGGAACACCCGGTTGCCCACGCGCAGCCCGCCGCCGCAACTGACGCTGGCCTGCGGATCAAGGCCGGCTTCCAGGAACGCCAGTGCAACAGCCGGTTTGACGGTCGATCCCGGCGGGAACAAGCCGCGCAGCACCTTGTTGCGCAAGGGCACGTGATCATCGTCTGACAACATTTTCCATTCGACGCGGCCGATTCCGTCGGAAAAGCTGTTGGGATCAAAACTGGGCATTGAGGTCATGGCGAGGATATCGCCATTGAGGCAATCCATTACCACTACTGCGCCTGATTCCAGCCCGATCCGGCGCGCAGCATAGTCTTGCAACGGGCCATTGATGGTCAGTTTGACGGTGCTGCCGGGGATGTCTTCGCGCGATTCCAGATCGCGGACGACCCGGCCGCTGGCGGTTACTTCGGATCGCCGCGCCCCGGGTGCACCGCGCAGCGCGGTTTCGAACTGCTTTTCCAGCCCGTCCTTGCCGATCTTGAAGCCGGGCGTGACGAGCAGCGGGTTGCGCTCTTGCTCGTATTCCTTCGCCGATGCAGCGCCGACATAGCCGACCAGATGGCCCACCGACGGGCCGGTGGGATAGAACCGCGAATAGCTGCGCTGGGCCAGCACACCGGGCATATCGGGCAAGCGCACTGAAATTCCCGCGACCTGATCGGAAGTTAGCCCGGCGGCCACTTCGACCGGTTGAAAGCCATGGGATTTTTCCAGCTTGTCTTGCAGATCGCGGACTTGCACCGCAGTCAGCTGAAGCAACCGGCCAAGCTCTGCAACCGTTCGGTCGCTGTCCACCAGCCGGTCAGGGATGATATCGACGCGATAATCGCCGCGATTCGACGCGAGCTCAGCCCCGTTGCGATCCAGGATCAGTCCGCGGCGAGGCGGGGTCAAGGTCAAGTTAACGCGGTTGCTTTCCGCTTGCGTGGTATACTTTTCGTTCTGTGCCAGCGCGATCCAGCCCATCCGCACCGCCAGCAACGTGCCGATGGTCGCTTGCAGTCCACCAAGCACCACGCTGCGCCGCTCAAAACTGTTGGCGAGCGTTCCAGAGCTGACGTGTTTCTGAATATCGCTCATCCAATGGCTCGGAGTGAGCGGAGCCGGAGCTTGTCAGCAAGGCCGACAATCCGGCCAACCAGCGGATAAAACACGATGGCAAAGCCCACTTGCAGCGGCACGAGCGCAAATCCGGCTGCGCCTGACGCGAGCACTGCCGCCGCTAGCAGATAGACCGCCAAGACGGCGGCGGCGAGCAGCCAGTTCTGTAAGAATCCGCGCCATGGAAACCGGATTTCCACAAAATCCAGAAAGATCGTGACGACTGACCACAACAGCATGGCGCTGCCGAAAGGTTGGCCGCTGAACAAATCATCGAATAGGCCCAACGGCAGTCCAGCCCACACCGGGAACAGGCCCGGGCGCAATTGTAACCAGGCGACCAGCACCATGAACCCCACCGGGGGGGCCACCGGACTGGCGCTGATAAAGGGCAAGACCGGGCTAAGACTGCCGAGCATCACCAGCAGCCACGGCACGCAGATCGCGAGTACTGGCGAAGGGGCGCGGTTGATCTTGGGTGCTGCCGGAGCGCTGAGTCCGGCGCGGAGCGAGTCCGGCATCAGGGCGCGTCCTGCGGTTGTTGTGCACGCACCTGCGGGCTGTCATCAGTAGCCGCTGCGGGCGCAGCAGCAGCCCATTCGGGTTCGACGATGACCAGTTCTGCCGCATCAGGATTGCCCAATGGTTGCGCTACAGCGCCATCAGCAGTCAACTTGGTGACGATGGCCATGGCCACCCCCGGGCGATAGAGCCCGCCCGATCCCGATGTGACCAGGGCATCGCCCACCTTCAACGGATTGACCCCCAGGTTGACGAGCCGGATTTGTAACAAGCCATCGCCCCGGCCAATCGCGAAGGCCGCGACTCCGTCGGTTGATCGCCGGACAGGGACAATGCTTTCGTTGTCAGTAATTAGGAGAACACGGCCGGTTCGCGCGCCAACTTCCAGCACCCGCCCAATCAGTCCATGTGGGGTTCGCACTGGCATCCCCTGCCGCACGCCCGATGTTGTTCCCACGCTCAGCGTCGCGAACCGGCGGGTGCTGGAATGGGTCGAGCCGATCAGTCGCGCTACTGCCACTGGCTTGCCGTCGCTTTCGATCAGTTGCAGCAAGGCTTTTAGACGCTGGTTTTCTTCGCGCAGGGCCAGCGCTTCAACCCGCTGTACCCGCGCCAGATCAACTTCCTTGCGCAGCCGCGCGGTTTCACTGCCAGAAACGAAATAGCCGGACAGACTGTCCAGCCAGCTGGCACCAGCGGCACGCGTGGCGGCAGCGGCAGTGGCTGGGGCGGCAGTCAAATCACTGGCAGCACTGCGTGGGCCGGCCATGGCGCCATCATTCCGGTGCGATACGACCAGAAAAATCGCGCCCAGCACCGCGCCCGCCGCTGCGATCAGGTACGCTACAAAGGTTGAATACTGCGCCCTGCGGGAAAATCCAGGACGCCGATTGCTGGGCGGCGCCATGCCTGCTCAACTCCTTACAGCCGGATCGCGGGTGATCCGGAGGTCAACCTGGACGGCCCAATGCGGGCTCACGCGGTCATCAACACGCCGCGATAGATCGGATCTTCCATCGCGCGGCCAGTGCCAAGCGCCACGCAGGACAGCGGATCTTCCGCAACGCTAACCGGCAAGCCGGTTTCTTCGCGCAGGAAATCATCGAGACCACGGATCAACGCGCCGCCGCCCGTCAGCACGATACCCTGATCGACGATGTCTGCGGCGAGTTCCGGCGCGGTGTTTTCAAGCGCAATCCGAACCCCTTCGACAATTGCACCAATCGGTTCAGCCAAGGCCTCAGCCAGATTGGCCTGAGTAATGGTGATTTCTTTCGGCACACCGTTGACGAGATCGCGGCCCTTGATCTGGATCGATTCACCGATGCCGTCTGCTGGCACCATCGCGATGCCATAGTCTTTCTTGATCCGCTCAGCCGTGCCTTCACCAATCAGCAAGTTGTGGTGGCGGCGGACGTAAGAGACGATAGCTTCGTCCATCTTGTCTCCGCCGACACGGACCGAGGTGGTATAGGCAAGCCCGCGCAGCGAGAGCACCGCAACTTCGGTGGTGCCGCCGCCGATATCGACCACCATCGAACCCACTGGCTCGGTCACCGGCATATCGGCACCAATTGCCGCCGCCATCGGCTCCAGGATCAGATAGACCGCGCTGGCGCCGGCATTGCTGGCCGCATCGCGGATCGCGCGGCGCTCAACCGAGGTCGAGCCTGAAGGGACGCAGATCACAATCTCGGGCGGGTTGAACATCGACGTGCGTTTGCCATTCACCTTGCGGATGAAGTGCTTGAGCATTTCTTCGGCCACTTCGATGTCGGCAATCACACCGTCGCGCAGCGGACGGATCGCTTCGATGCTGTCCGGGGTCTTCCCCATCATCATCTTGGCATCGTCACCAACCGCCTTGACCCGCTTGACCCCGTTAATCGTTTCGATCGCAACCACCGAGGGCTCATTCAGGACAATCCCGCGGTCCTGGACATAGACCAGCGTGTTCGCGGTCCCCAGATCAATCGCCATGTTCTGGCTGCCAAATTTGAAGAATCGGGAAAGAAAAGAGGCCATTGGAATTCCATAGACTTTTCAGCCGCTTGCCGCAACAACTGCGGCAGCGCTCGGCTGGCCGGGTGGTGTGAATGGCGGTGCCTTAACAGGGCCTTGGAATAAAGGCCAAAAATTTGTGACGATAGCCGGGGGTGAATGCTCTGGCCGTCTCGAATTCCCGCCATTTCGCCGCTAGGGGTAGGCAGTGCCAACGATCCGCCGCCTTCCCGAAACGCTGATCAACCGCATCGCTGCGGGGGAAGTGGTCGAGCGTCCGGCCGCCGCGCTCAAGGAATTGATTGAGAACGCGATTGATGCCGGCGCGCACGAAATCACGGTCAAGCTGGCGGGCGGCGGCTTGCTGGCGCTGGAAGTGAGCGATGACGGCTGCGGGATGAGCGCGGCTGACATCGCGCTGGCGCTGGAACGCCATGCGACTTCAAAGCTGCCGGGTGACGCCATCGAACAGGTGGTCACTCTCGGCTTTCGCGGAGAAGCGCTGCCTTCGATTGCCAGCGTTTCGCGATTCACGGTGGAAAGTCGGCCGCGTGCTGGCGGTGCAGGCAAAAGCGAAGGCTGGCGCCGGGTGGTTGATCACGGGCAGGCGATCGCCGATGGCCCCGCCGCTGTGCCGCCTGGCACCCGGATCATCGTGGAAGACCTGTTTGGTAAAGTGCCCGTGCGGCGCAAGTTCTTACGGTCTGAGCGGAGCGAATATGCGGCCTGTCTGGACGTCGTGCGGCGGCTCGCTATGGCGCGGTCAGAGATCGGCTTCACACTGGAACATGATGGCCGCCGGACGCTGGCGGTGCGGCCCACCGAACGGCTCGCAACGCGCGTGGCGCAGATCATTGCGCGCGAGTTGGCGGATGACGGCGTTATCATCGACCAGGCGCGCGGACCGGCGCGGCTGACCGGAGTGGCGGGCTTGCCCACCTTCAATCGCGGGTTGGCTGATCATCAGTATCTGTTCGTCAATGGCCGTCCGGTGAAGGACCGGCTGCTGATCGGGGCGGTGCGCGGGGCCTATTCGGACATGCTGGCGCGTGATCGGCATGCCGTGCTCGCGCTGTTTCTGGAGCTTCCGCCCGAAGAGGTCGATGTCAACGTCCACCCCGCCAAGACCGAAGTTCGGTTCCGCGATCCGGCGTTCGTGCGCGGGTTTATCGTCTCAGGGCTGCGGCACGCGCTGGAGGGGGCGGGGCAGCGCAGTGCGCAGTCTCCCTCAGCGTCGGCAATGGGGTTGTGGCAGACCGAGCCAGTCGCACCGCAGCAGCCCGCCGCCACGTTGTTCATGCCGTCCGCTAACCGCCTGAACGAGGCTGGCCGAGCCTGGCGTGGGTTTGAGGCGGAGGTCATGGCGCTGCCGTCCGCGCGTGCCGAAACGGCGGATGCGGCGGAACTTGATGTGGCTACATTCCCGCTCGGTGTGGCGCGCGGACAAGTGGCGCAGACCTACATCGTGGCCGAAGCGGCGGACGGGCTGGTGATCGTCGATCAGCACGCCGCACACGAACGACTGGTGCTCGAACGGCTCAAAGCGGCGGGCGCGCAGGATGCCATCGCTGCCGCGCAGGCGCTGCTGCTGCCCGAAGTGGTCGAGCTGGACGAGCCCGACTGTGACCGGCTGGAAGCCGCCGCGCCGCAGCTCGCTGCATTCGGGCTGGTGCTGGAACGGTTCGGCCCCGCAGCCATGCTGGTCCGCGCGGTCCCGGCGGCGCTGCGAACCGACAGCGCCCAGGCGCTGGTGCGCGATATCGCCGATGACCTGGCGGCCAACGGCGCCGCGCTGTTACTGGAGGAGCGCCTGGAACTGGTGCTCGCGACGATGGCCTGCCACGGCTCGGTCCGCGCCGGGCGGGTGCTCTCCGTGGCTGAAATGAACGCCTTGCTGCGCGAGATGGAGCGCACCCCGCGCTCTGGCCAATGCAACCATGGCCGCCCGACCTGGATCAAGCTGGCGCACGGCGATATCGAAAAGCTGTTCGGGCGGAAGTAATCGCCGCGCTAGATCGTCGTGCCATAAATCTGAACCAAACCCGCTCATGCTGAGCTTGTCGTCCCGCAGGGGGCCGTAGGCCAACCACCCTCCTGTTACGGCAGGGTAGCGTTCGAACGCTGGTCCTTCGACAAGCTCAGGATGAGCGGGATTTGAGTTAAGTGACTCAGATTTTGCGAGTTCTGCTCTATACGTTGAACTTGAAGTGCAAAACGTCGCCATCGGCGATGACGTATTCCTTGCCTTCCTGCCGCAGCTTGCCCGCGTCCTTCGCCGGACCTTCGCCGCCCAGCGTTACAAAATCGTCATAGGCAATCGTCTCGGCACGGATGAAGCCGCGCTGCATGTCGGAATGGATTTCGCCCGCTGCTTCGGGGGCTTTGGCACCTTGATGCGCGGTCCACGCGCGGGCTTCCTTCGGGCCGACGGTGAAGAAGGTGATCAGGTGCAGCAGATCATAGCCCGAGCGGATCACCCGGGCGAGGCCGGTTTCGTGGAGGCCCATTTCTTCCAGAAACACCATCCGCTCGTCGGGCTCCATCCCGGACAGCTCGCTTTCGATGGCGGCGGAAACGATGACCGCATTGGCCCCTTCGGCCTTGGCCTTTTCGAACACCTTGGCAGAGAACGCATTGCCTTCTGCCGCTGACTCTTCCTCGACATTGCACACGTAGAGCACTGGTTTGGCGGTGAGCAGCTGCGCCTGATTGAACACCCGCAGCTCGTCTTCATCGCTGGGGCGGGCTAGCCGCGCGGGCTTGCCTTCACGCAGCAGTTCAAGCGCAGGGGTCAGCACTGCGGCGATCAGCTTGGCCTCCTTGTCACCCTGCGCGGCTTTCTTTTGCGCCGCCGGAACGCGCTTTTCCAGGCTTTCCAGGTCGGACAGCATCAGTTCGGTTTCGACCGTGTCAGCGTCGGACACCGGGTCGATCTTGTTGTCGACATGCTGAATGTCGTCGTTTTCAAAGCAGCGCAGCACGTGGACGATCGCGTCGACTTCGCGGATGTTGCCGAGGAACTGATTGCCCAGACCCTCGCCCTTGCTCGCCCCGCGCACCAGGCCGGCGATATCGACGAAACCCAGCTGGGTCGGGATGATCTTGGCGCTGCCAGCAATCGCCGCAAGCTTGTCCAGCCGCGGGTCAGGCACGCCGACATTGCCGACGTTGGGTTCGATCGTGCAGAATGGATAGTTCGCCGCCTGCGCCGCCTGCGTTTCAGTCAGTGCATTGAACAGCGTGGACTTGCCAACATTCGGCAGCCCGACGATCCCGCAACGGAAACCCATTTCATTCTCCGGTAAAACGCTAGGCCGCGCCCATAGCGGCGGCGTGCCCGCTTGACCAGCTTCACCGAAATTTCAGGGATTGCTGATAACCGGGCAGCATGAAGCGCCATCTGATTCTGCCCGCCATGCTGCTGCTGGCTGCCTGTAGCACTGATCCCGTCCAGCAAATGGCGGATGCGCGCCAGGCCGTTGCCGCGCAAGACTATGACCGCGCGCGGGTGCTGCTGACTGCGACCTTGCAGGAGCAGCCCAGCAACCGGGAAGCCTTGGCAATGCTGGTCCAGACTTATCTGCGGCTGGGTGATGGCGACGCGGCGCAAGGCGCAGCGGCGCGCTTGCGGACAGCCGGAGCGAGCGGGCCTGAGCTGGCGCGGTTTGAGGCGGAAGCGGCGCTGCTGCGCGGTTTGCCCAAGCAGGCGCTCGAACTGCTGGCGGCTGACGCTTCTAGCGATGGCTGGCGCATTCGGGCCGCTGCACTGCTTGACGATGGCAAATCAGACGACGCCCTGGCGGCATTTGAGCAAGGACTGGCGGCGGGCAGCGACCCGCGATTGTTGCAGGACTATGCCCGCTTTCTCCTCGACAGCGGGGATTTTGACGGTGCCGGGCAGCAATTGGCAAAGCTCGAAAAAGTTCGGCCTGCGCCGCTATCGGTGATCATGCTGAAAGGTGATCTGCTGATAGCACAACAGCAGTTTGCGCCAGCCTTGGCGGCTTACCAATTGGCTGCTCAGGGCAATCCCCGCCGGATCGAGCCACTGCTGGGCCAAGCGACGGCGCTGAGTATGCTGGGCAAGAAGCCCGAGGCGCTGGCGGCGATTGCAGCGGCGGACAAATTCAAGCCGGGTGATGGCCGGATCGTGGCGTTGCAAGTGCAGCTGGCGGCGGAAACCGGCGACTGGCGAATGGTGCGCCAAGTCCTTCAGCCAATCGAAGGCAGTCTGGCCCCGATGTCAGTCGAAAACCTGACTTATGCCGAAGCCCTGCTCAATCTTGGACAAGCTGAACAAGCGCGCGGGCGGTTTGCGCGGGCGCATGTGGTGGCTCCCCGCAACCCCTATGCGCGGCTGATGCTGGCCGCCAGCCTGATGGAAACCGGCGATGCAGCCGGTGCGCTGGAAAAGGTGCGCCCGCTCGCCGATAGCGCGCTGGCGGGTCAGCGCGAATTGTCTTTGGCCGAGGGCGCGGCTCGTGCGGCCGGCGATCTGGCCGCCGCGGAGAGTTACAAGCAGCGTTTGGCAGAAGTGAGCAATGGAGTGCGGGACAAGGCTGTCGCTGCGGCGGATGCGGCCTTTGCGCGGGGTGACTTCACGGCGGCCCGCGCGGCCTATCGCCAATTGCCGGGGTTCGCACAAGATGCCGAAGTGCTGCGGCGACTGGCGCTTGCCAGTTCGCGGCTGGGGCAACATGGCGAAGCCGTGGCACTGGCCGATCAGGCGCTGGCGTTACAGCCCGCAGGCGCAGCCATGAAACATGCCGCCGGGCTGGTCCGGCTAAGCGCCAATCAGGATTTAGCGAAAGCCGTGGCTTTGTTCGCAGCCGCAGTTGCAGCCGAACCTGCCAACCGCGCGTTCCGGCGCGATCTCGCCAAAGCGAAGGCCGCCGCCGGTTAACCCGGCGACGGCCTTGCTGCATTCAAGACAAATTCGGTTGTCAGCGCGCGCTTAGCGGCGACGACGACGGCGGGCGAGGCCCAGACCCAGCGCGCCCAGGCCCAGCAGGCCGATCACGCCCGGCTCAGGAACAGCAGTACCGCCGCTCGATCCGCCCGAGGTGCCGCCAGTCGTGGTGCTGCCGCCGGTGGTCGAACCGCCCGTGGTGGTGCCACCGGTTGAAGTGGTGGTCGTCCCGCCGGTCGAGCTCGAAGAGCTGCCGCCCGTGGTCGTCGTACCGCAACTACCCGAATGGCCGCAGCTGCAATAGTGCCGATGCGTCCCGCCGCTCGTTGTCCACCACGTAGCCTGTGCCGGGGTGGAAACGGCTGCCATGGCAGTGGCGGCGGCAAAGAGAGTGGCGATACGCTTCATTGGTCTGGTTCCCTGCTTAAGCGAGTATACGAATTGGTTACTGACCAACAACGCAATGAGCGTGCCAATTTGGCGAACCTGCCCTTCACAGTGGTTAATGACACTGAATAGGCGGCAAAAATGTCAAAAATTCCGACGATTTCACTGGTCAGATCGGCGCTTGTACGGGCCTGTGGCCGACTTAAACCTTTAGTTTGAACCGATTGGTTTTTCCTACATTGGCGCGGTCTGCTAAGCCTATCGCATACGGCCCAGACCCGCCGCCCAATTTTGATTTTTCTGGCAATGTGTCACCCAGTGATCGGCCAGTAAATTTTTGTAAAGAAGGCGAAAATATGTCGGATACAGGGTGACACTGTCACCCTGGTGTAACCTTACTGGCGCGGGCTCATGCACCCTTTCCGCGTCTTGAACGGCCGACGATTGAGCCAACCCAAGCTCAGGATGCTGTGCTAATCAAGCCCGCCGCGATGTTTGCTTAGTCTTGCAACCGCAGTGCCACATCATTCGCGAACCGCACGGCATCGTTCTGCGCGAGCCATCCGGCCTCGGCGGCGACCGCGCCCAGCATATCGACCAGGTCGTCCTGCTCGGCCTTGGCGTAGTTACCCAGCACATAGCTGGTCACGCGGTCCTTGTGGCCGGGGTGGCCAATGCCCAGCCGGATGCGGCGGAAGTCTGCTCCCAGATGCTGGTCGATCGAGCGCAGGCCATTGTGCCCGGCCGTCCCGCCGCCCTGTTTGACCTTTACCTTAAACGGGGCGAGATCAAGCTCGTCGTGGAACACGGTCAGGGCTTCGATGCCTAGTTTGTAGAACCGCAAAGCCTCGCCCACAGCGCGGCCACTTTCGTTCATGAAGGTGGCGGGCTTGAGCAGCAACACCTTGTTACCGCCGATCCGCCCTTCGCGCAGCCAGCCTTGAAACTTCTTCTGTTCGGCACCGAACGCATGCACTTCGGCGATGGTGTCCAGCGCCATGAAGCCGACGTTATGCCGGTGCAGCGCATATTGCGGACCAGGATTGCCGAGGCCGACCCAGAGTTGCACGTCGTTCTCCAAAACACAGTTGGCCCAAAACAAAACCGGGCCGCATTGCTGCGACCCGGCTTGTGATGCGGCAGGCGGACGGTTGTGGTCAACCGTCTTGCCATGGCCAAGGCTATTCGCCTTCGCCCTCAGCCTTGTCGCTTTCGGCCGACCGCAGGCCAGATGGCGCAATGATCGTCGCGATGGTGAAATCGCGGTCGGTGATGGCCGACGTCGAACCAGCCGGCAGCGTAACATGGCTGATATGGATCGAATCACCCAGATCGAACCCGGTCACATCAATGTTGATATCGTCCGGGATTTTGTCCGCTTCGCAGACCAGTTCCAGTTCGTGGCGGACGATGTTCAGCACACCGCCGCGCTTCAGACCAGGCGACAGTTCTTCGTTGATGAAGATCACCGGGACGGCCACATGAACCATGGAATCCTTCGACAAGCGAAAGAAGTCCACGTGCAGTGCGCGCTCGGTGACCGGATGGAATGCTACGTCTTTGGGCAACGTCCGGAATTTTTTGCCGCCAACTTCGATATCAACGACCGAGTTGAAGAAGTGACCGGTGCCAAGCTGGCGGGTCAGTTCCTTCAGTTCGACGTGGATCGACAGTGGCTCTTCTTTGCCACCATAGACAACGGCGGGGACGCGGCCTTCTCGACGCAGTGCACGGGAGGCTCCCTTGCCTGCCCGATCGCGCGTCTCGGCCGGCAGGGTAAGCGTATCGCTCATACTCACTACCTTTCGAATTCACTTGGATTGATACAACTTCGCCGCCACGCCTCCAGGGATGACCATGGACGGAGAAGCGCGGGCGGTTAACGGCAAAGACGCAGAAAAGCAAGCGCGCAGCTATTGAACGCGCGTAACGGCATAGCCTTGGTTGGCCAGCAAGGCCGGAAGCCCTTCCGCGCCGACCAGATGCGCCGCGCCCACCGCAATCAAAGGCTGCTGTCTGGCAGCCAGCAGCGCGGCAATCCGGTCTGTCCAAGCACGGTTGCGGTTGACCAGCAGCGCCGCGCGCAATTCGGGATCGGCGAGCAGGCCGCGCCGGGTTTCGGCTTCCAGCCGGGCTAGATCGCCGCGCGCCCAAGCCCCCGCCAGGCCATCGGGATCGGATGTCGTGCTGGCTTCGGCCACGGTGGCGCTAAGCAAATCGCGTTGATCGGCTTCGGGTAGCTGATCAAAAATCCGCAGTTGCACAGTTGCGCCTTCCAGTTCCTCGACTGGACGCGTTCCCGCGAGTTTCTGGATTGCGCGGTCAACCCCCAGGCTGGTGTCCTGCTCCGGATCGGCGGCGCGCGCTAGGGTCAGCGCTGCGGCCCAGGTTTCCACATCGACGAACTGCGCATCGTCACTGCCAGTCCGCAGCAGCAACTGCCGCAAGGCCGGGCGCTGGGCTTCGGGCACCCGGCTGGACAGCGCCGGCTGCCCCGGCGTCCGTGCCAGTTCGGCAAAGGTCCGCGCGATCGCCGCTTGCTGGTCCAGACTCGCGACTTCAACCACGATCCGGTCGGCCTGTTGCAAGGCCGCGTTGAACTGCGGGGTCTGCCAGTCATAGGGCTGGCGCAGCGCGTGGATTGTGCCGAACAGCCACCCTTGCTCGCCATTCGGGCCAGTGATCTGCCATAGCGCTGGCTTGGCCGGGATCGGTTCGGGCTGCGTGCATGCCGCCAGCAGCGCCAGCAGCAGCGCCGGCATCAGCCCGATCAGCAGCGCCCTCATTGCAGCCGGGTGACCTGCAAACCCTGCTTGGCCAGCAAGTCCAGTACGCTGTCATCGCCCACCAGATGCCCCGCACCGACGGCCATAAAACTACTGCCTGGCCGATCCAGCCGCTGGTTGATCCATCTGACCCAGCTCCGATTGCGGTCCGTAAAAATCGCGGCGCGGGCGCGAGGATCGTCACCGCCGTCACTCATCAGTTCGCCCAGCCGGGTGGCGTGGCCCGCACCCCATTCGGCGACCAGCTGGTCCAGCTGCTTGCGCAGATCGGCCTGTCCGGAAATAGCCTCGACCAGAAACTGGCGCTGCAATTCCATTGGCAGGTCATCGAACATGGCAATCTGGAACTCGATCGTGTCCAGCGCGCGGTGCGGCTGGCCCAGCGCTTTTGCGCGCGCGGTCAATTGCTGTTCCACGCCGTTTTCCACGGCATAGCCATCGCGGAGCAGCGGCAGGGTGGTCAGCGTCAGCGCGATGTACCAAGGCTTGAACCGGTCAAAGGCAGCGGCAGGAATGCCCACCTTGCGCATCGCCGCTTCGTATCCCTGATACTCCTGCGCGGAGAGGATCGTGCGCAAGGACTGCCCTTTGGGCATCACCGCACGGCGCAGCACCAGTTCCATCATCTTGGCCTGGTCCGGTTCGGGGATTTCGGTAACCAGCTCGTCCGATGCGTCCAAGGCGGTCGCCACCGGGCCTTCCAGCCAGATCAGATCCTTGGGCAAAGCGTGGATCGTGCCAAACAGGTAGATCGTGGTGTCTGCGTCCGCCACCTGCCACAGCGCGGGTTTGAGCACCTGCGCAGCGGGCTCCGCCACCACCGATTGCGGAGCAGGGTGGCTCTGCTGGGCAGCCAGCGGCCCGGTCAACAGCAGGAACAGGGCGGCAAGGGCGCGCATCAGCTTGGTCATGGAGCGGGCTTATACCGCGCCCGCTTGGCCCGTCGATGAATGAATTCACAGCGCTTGCGCAGTTGACCAGTTCCGGGCCATCCGCCAAAGGCCCATGCCATGTCTGCTACGGCCCAGCCCTTAAGTTTTCAGGAGATGATCCTGCGGCTCCA
>JANORN010000028.1:0-3841 GCA_031415355.1 Novosphingobium sp.
ACCGGGTGCGGATCGACGCTGCTGAACAAATTCTCAATCGGCTTGCCAAAGCTGGCTTCGATTTCGGCCTTGATCGCGGCGAAGGGTACTGGCGGCAGGCTGTCTTGCAAGGCCAGCAGATTGTGGACCGCGCTCTCCCCCACCAGATCGGGCCGGGTGGCGAGCGTCTGGCCCAATTTGATCGCAGCCGGGCCAATCGCCTGAAACGCGCCGGAATAATCCGGCTGGTCGGGCTGGAACGTACCGAACCGCGCAATCCGCACCAGCCGGCGCACTTGCGGCGGAGTATTGCGGTCGCGCTCAATCCCGCGCAGCGCCCCGTGCCGGGCCAGCGTCCGGCCCCAGCGCAGCAAGCGCCACAAGTGCGTGGTGGCCCGCGTCACCTAAATCTTCCACCCCGAATGAATCGCGACCAGCCCGCCCAGAATCGGCTCGACCTTGGTGCGGGTGAACCCCGCAGCGGCGATCATCGCGGCGAATTCGGGCATGGGAGGGAACCGCCGGATCGATTCGATCAGATAGCGATAGCTGTCCCCGTCGCCCGCAATCGCCTGGCCCAGTTTTGGCACCAGCTTGTGCGAATAGGCATCGTAAACTTCCTTGAAACCGGGCCATTCGGTGGTCGAAAATTCGAGGCAGAAGAACCGCCCGCCGTACTTCAGCACCCGGTGCGCTTCGGCCAGTGCGGCGTCGATCCGGGTGACGTTGCGGATCCCGAACGCGATGGTGTAGGCATCGAAGAACCGGCTGGGAAAGCTGAGTTCCTCGGCGTTCTGGCGCGACCACACCAGCGTGTCCAGCCCCTGATCCAGCGCGCGTTCGATCCCGACGTCGAGCATGTCCTGATTGATATCGGACACTGTAATCGCGGCACCTGCGCGCACCATCCGGAACGCGATGTCCCCGGTGCCGCCCGCCATATCGAGGATCTGTTCGTCCGGCTGCGGCTTCACCCGCCGCACGAAGGTATCCTTCCACAGCCGGTGCATGCCGACCGACATGGCATCGTTCATCACGTCGTAGCTTTTTGCGACGGATGAAAACACCGCGCCAACGCGCTCGGTCTTTTCGCTGGGGGAGACGGCTTCGTAGCCGAAGGAAACCTGATCGTTCATGTGCCGCGCCTTAGGGTAGATTTGTTCGACCGCAAAGGTGTCTTGCAGGACACGGGCGATGCAATATGGACAACCAATGCCAGAGCTTCCCGAAGTTGAAACCACCGTGCGCGGCTTGGCGCGTTATCTGGATGGGGCGCGGCTGGCGCGGGTGGAACTGCGCCGCGCGGGGCTGCGGCGGCCGTTCCCCGATGATCTGGTGCAAGTGCTGACCGGTGCGACCGTCACCGGGCTCAGCCGCCGCGCCAAATATGGCCTGATCCACACCGACCGCGATCAGACGATGGTGTTTCATCTGGGCATGTCGGGGCGCTGGCGAATCGAGCCCGAAGAGATCGGCAAGCACGATCATCTGGTGCTCGAAACCGGCGCGGGGCACGTGCTCGCGCTGTGCGATCCGCGCCGGTTCGGCTCGGTTGACCTGCTCGCCAGCGCGGCGCTGGACCTCTGGCCGCAGTTTGCCGCGCTGGGGCCAGAGCCGGTGGGCGAAGCACTGGCCGCCGCGCACCTCAAAACCGCGCTGGCGGGGCGCAGCGCGGCAATCAAGCTGCTGCTGCTGGATCAGCGAGTAGTCGCCGGACTGGGCAACATCTACGTCTGCGAAGCGCTGTTCCGCGCAGGCATCGATCCGCGCAAGGCCGCAGGCCTGGTCAGCGGGGCGGCGCTTGGGCGGCTGGTGCCCGCGATCAAGGCGGTGATCGCCGAAGCAATCAACGCGGGCGGATCAACCCTGCGCGACTATGCCCAGCCGGATGGCCAGCTCGGCTACTTCTCCAAGCAGTTCGACGTTTATGACCGAGCCGGGCAAGGCTGCACCAAATGCGGCGCTGCCATCCAGCGGATTGCCCAAGGCGGCCGCAGTTCGTGGTACTGCGGCAAGTGCCAGAAATGACTCCTTCTGGTTGACGATTCGGGATCGCGCAGTTAAGGGCCGCGCTTCTTGCGGGGCGATTTCGGTCGTGACCCGCAGATTTGCACGCAATTCAACGACGGGTGGCTGCCTTTGCTGCGGCCCCACATGAAGGACAGACATGGCCAATACGCCGCAAGCCAAAAAGCGCATCCGCCGCAATGATCGCCGCGCCGAAATCAACGGCAATCGCGTTAGCCGCATCCGGACTTTCGTCAAGAAAGTGGAAGCAGCGCTCGACGGTGGTGACAAGGCAGCGGCAGCTGACGCGCTGAAGGCGGCGCAGCCTGAGCTGGCGCGCGGCGTGGCGCGCGGCGTGCTGCACAAGAATACCGCAGCGCGCAAATTCTCGCGGCTGACCAAGCGCGTCGCTGCGCTGTAATTCGCGCTCCCGATTCGTTCCAACTGCGAGCGATTCGGGACGAAGCCGGAACGGATTGGCAAAGGGGCCGTGCGTATGTTCGCCGGCCCTTTTGCTTTGCCCGCAGCGCGCAGATTGCTGCTTTGCACCATCTCCCCAAATCCCGCGATTCGCACCGGCCGTTGGGGAAATTTCTCGGGTAAACAGGGCCTTGATCAATAGCTGGTAGATTCCCTAGGCTGCGGGCGAGTCAAGACAGTATATTTCAGTTTTTTTGCAGTCCGCACCCTTGCGCGGCGCGCCAACTGCTTCATAAAACCATGACTGCTCCCGGCGATCTTTCGCCAGCGGCATCACATGCAACAATTGACACCGGCGTTCGCTTTTCGGGGGGTGAGCAACGGGGCTGTTGTGCCGGTAATGCGGTGCTGCGGTTTGGCGGACTATGGCCTCTAGAGGCCTTTTGGGGGGCGTACCCGGTGACAGTTTCGGGGATTAGCGGCATTCGGGCGAACGCGCCCGTATCTGGCGGAGACGACGAAGCACGTATGCGCGAAGAACGCGAAGCCATCGATCTGGCGGCAGACTGGTCTGATATCAGCCAGGGTCTGCGCAAGGATCTGGGCCAGCAATTGCACAGCCAGTGGATCAAGCCGGTCCAGCTCGGGGCCTTCTGCAAAGATACCGGCACGCTCGACCTGTTCTTGCCCACCGAATTTTCGGCCAACTGGGTTGCTGACCGGTTTGCGGACCGGCTCTCGCTGGCGTGGAAGATCGCCCGCCCCGATGTGCGCACCGTGCGGATCGCGGTTCATCCCGGACGCCGCCAAATGCCCGAATTGCGGATCGGCCGCGATGATCGGTCGCGCCGCGCCGCCAATGATATCGCCCAGCAATCGATGCCGGGCGATGCCATCGGCATGGGCGCCAGCGAATTTGGCGGAGCAGGCCAAGGCACGGTCGGGCTCGACCCGTCGCTGACTTTCGCCACCTTCGTGTCGGGGACGTCAAATGTGCTCGCCGGCAATGCGGCGCAGCGGATGGCGGCGACCGAAACCCCGCAATTCGCCCCGCTCTATCTCAAGGGCGCGACCGGCCAGGGCAAGACGCACTTGCTGCACGCCATCGGCCATGCCTATCTGGCGGCGCATCCGCGCGCGCGGATCTTTTACTGCTCGGCCGAGCGGTTCATGGTCGAATTCGTCCAGGCGCTGCGCCAGAACCAGATGATCGAGTTCAAAACGCGGTTGCGCGGCTTCGTTCTGCTGCTGGTGGATGATATCCAGTTCATCATCGGCAAGTCCTCCACGCAGGAGGAATTCCTCCACACGATCGATGCCCTGATGAGCGCGGGCAAGCGCCTCATCGTTGCCGCCGATCGCGCGCCCCAAGCGCTCGACGGGGTTGAACAACGCCTGCTCTCGCGCCTGTCGATGGGCCTCGTGGCCGATATCC
>JANORN010000029.1:0-5810 GCA_031415355.1 Novosphingobium sp.
CGAGGGCCGGTTTGGCCGGATCGTGAAAGGCCAGCGCGCCGATTTGGTGCTGGTGGACCGCGATCCGCAACTCGCCAGCCCCGCCGAACTGCGCGCCACCCGCGTGCTGCAAACCTGGGTCGGCGGTCGGCTGGTTTATGATGCGGAGCAAGCGGTTAAGCCTGCGGTTGTGCAGCCTGCGCGCGGAACTGCGGCGGGGCCGGAGGGGCGGTGAAGCGCCATTGCGCGAGGGGCACCTCATCTGGCCCACACCCGCTCATGCTGAGCTTGTCGAAGCACCCTCCTGTTACGGCAGGGTAGCGTGCGCTCGATGGTCCTTCGACAAGCTCAGGATGAGCGGAAATTGAGCAACGTGGGACAGATTCTAGGAAGCATGCTCGAATCTGCAAAAACTCAGATCATCGGCTCACCCGGCACAGGCAACACTTCCTCGACTACTTCCTCCTCCGCCGCCGCTTCCTTGGCCGCCTTGCGCTCGCCCAGCCGCATGATCAGCAGCGAGCCTTCGAATAGCAGCCACATCGGCACCAGCAGCATCAGCTGCGAAACCACGTCGGGCGGAGTGATCACCGCTGCCACCGCCGTTATCCCGACGATCACATAACGCCGTGCCCCGGCCAGTTGCTGGCGGGTGACGATTCCCGCGCGGTTCAGCAGCAACAGCAGCACCGGCAGCAGAAAACTGATCCCGAACGCCAGAATGAACTGCATCACCAGCGCCAGATAGTCGCCGGTGCCGGGCAGCGCCTCCAAACTCAGCCCGCCCTTATCCCCTTCAAACGTCAGGAAAAACCGGAAAGCGGTGGGCCTCACCACGTAATAGGCGAGCGCCGCGCCCGAGGTGAACAGGATCGGGGTGGCCAGCTGGAACGGCAGGAATGCCGTCTTCTCTTTTACATAAAGCCCCGGCGCTGCAATTGCGCACAACTGGTTGGCGATGATCGGAAAGCTGACAAAGAACGCCGCGAACAGCGCCACCTTGATCTCCACGAAAAACGCTTCGTACAGCTTGGTATAGATCAGCCGTCCCTCGCCCGGCGGGAACGCGGCGGTCAGCGGCCGAACCAGAAACGTGAAAATCTCGTCCGCGAAATAGAGGCACACACAGAACGCCAGACCCAGCGCGAGGATGGACCGCAGCAGGCGGGTGCGCAGTTCGATCAGGTGATCGAGCAGCGGGGCCTGGCTTTCATCAATGTCGGGAACCTTGAACACCATGGCTGCCCGCTTAAACCTGGTTCGGCTGCGGATCGGCAGCGTCTTGCGGCGCGGCAGCTGTGCCGGGGTCGTCCCCGACCAACGCCGCCTCTGCACTGGCGGCAGGCGGATGCGCGTGCATGATCGCGGCGTTCTGATCGCGCCACTTTTGCTCCATCTCCTCCAGCTCCGCATCGCGGATCATGGTTTCAATGCCCGAGCGGAAATAGCCGGAAACGCGCCGGACCTTGCCCACCCAGCGCCCCGCCGTGCGCAGCGCCAGCGGCAAATCCTTCGGCCCGATTACGATGATCGCAATGATCGCCGTAAACAGCATTTCATCCCAGCCGATGTCGAACATGGTGCGTGGTTCCAGCCCTGGCGGGCAACTTTACTGCGGCTTGTTTTGCCCGGCGTCGATCACGGTTTCGCCATTGAGGGTGGCCTGGTTGGCGGCGGGCGGCGGCGGGGCGATTTGCGACGGCGGCGGGGTGACCGGGCGGTCCGTGGTCTCTTCGGTCATCCCGGTCTTGAAGCTTTTGATGCCCTTGCCGAAATCACCCATCATCTCAGAAATCCGGCCACGCCCGAACAGCACCAGAATCACCAGCGCCAGGATGATCAGATGCGGAAGCGACAAACCCATGGTAATTCTCCTGTATGGTGGTCGGGGCGGCAAACTGTGCCGCGCCGTGCGCCCTCGCTGCGGACATTAGGCGCTTTCGTCGTCGCTTGCCAGTGCGGTATCGGGTTCTTCGGCTTCTGCTCCGATTGTCGCCAGCGCATCGGCCAGCGCGTCCTCAACCGGATCGAGCAGACCGGCGGCGCGCAATTCATCGATTCCGGGCAGATCGCGGCGGCTTTCCAGCCCAAAGTGAGTCAGAAACGCCGGGGTGGTGGCATAGATCACCGGCCGCCCCGGCACCTCGCGGCGGCCTACAATCCGCACCCAGCCGGCCTCCAGCAACACGTCGAGCGTGCCCTTGGCGGTCTGCACGCCCCGGATCGATTCGATCTCCGCGCGGCTGACCGGCTCGTGATAGGCGACGATGGCCAGCACTTCGGTGGCGGCGCGTGACAACCGCCGCAGCTGTTGCTGCTCACGCCGCAGCAGGTGCGCCAGATCGGGCGCGGTCTGGAAATGCCAGCGCTTGGCGCGCTCTACCAGTTGCACTCCGCGCCCGGCATAGGTTTCGGCGAGTTCGGCCAATGCCGCTTTCACTTCCGCCCCGCCAAGATGCGCCGAAATCGCCTCTGCGGTCAGCGGTTCTTCCGCCGCGAACACGGTGGCCTCGACCGCGCGGACCAGATCATCCATTCCGATCACCCTGAGCTTGTCGAAGGGCGGGCTGGCTCATGGCTTCAACCCGCGCAGCCGCAGCGGGCCAAACGGTTCGTCCTGCGCCAGTTCTGCCTTACCCAGCCGCGCCAGTTCCAGCGCGGCGACAAAGCTGGAGGCCAGCGCCGAGCGCTTCAACCGCGGATCGGCGTGTGGGGGCAGAAAGTCACGGATTTCCATCCAGTCGAGCGACACCCCCAGCATCGCCGCGACCCGCGCCAGCGCCGAATCGAGCGTCATCACCAGCCGATCACGCACCATGTGCACCACCGGCTGGGTCCGCGCCTTGACCTGGCCATACGCCTGGACCAGCGCGAACCAATCGCATTGCCAGATGTGCTGCTTGTCGATCCGCAGCCCTTCAGGCGCGCCGCGCACGAACACATCGCGGCCCAGCCGGTCGCGTGCCAGCAGCCGCGCCGCCGCATCGCGCATCGCCGCCAGACGCTGCAACCGCAGTTGCAACCGCAGCGCCAGTTCTTCCGGGCTGGGATCGACCTGTTCATCGCGCGGCAGCAACAGCGCCGATTTGAGGTAAGCCAGCCAGGCCGCCATCACCAGATAGTCCGCCGCCAGCTCCAGCCGCAGCGCCTCCGCGCGGTCGATATAGGTCAGGTATTGATCGACCAGCCCCAGGATCGAAATCCGCCGCAGATCGACCTTCTGCCGCCGCGCCAGATCAAGCAGCAGATCGAGCGGCCCTTCCCATCCGTCCAGCTCCAGATAGAGCGCCGCATCCTCGCCCGCTGCGCCGGCCGGGCCGGTCCAGTCATCATCAGGCAGGGTCAGCGCCGGGCTGTCGAGCAATTCGTTCATGCCAGCGCGCTCCCGTCTGCCGCGAGCAAAGCAAACAGCGCATCGCGCTTGGCGAGCAGGTCTGCGCGGCTGCCGCTGGGGGCAGTGACGCCGATCAGGGCCAGCGCACGATCGAGCCGCGCCTTAGTCGCGGGCGACATGGCTGGCGCGCGCGCGCAAACTTCGGCCATCACCGGGATGCTGCCCCAGCAGACCAGCGCCACGTCAATCCCGGCGCGCAGCGCGGCCTCGGCACGGTCGGGCACAGTGCCGCTGAGCGCTTCCATGTGCAGATCATCGGTCAGCAGCAGTCCGTCAAAGCCGATGGCCGTGCGGATGATCTGTTCGATCACGATGGGTGACTGGGTTGCGGGCCGCTCCGCATCCCAGGCGTTGAACACCAGGTGCCCGGTCATCCCGATGGGCGTATCCGCGAGCGCGCGGAACGGGGCGAGGTCGGCCGCCAACTCGTCCGCGCTGGCGGTGACCACTGGCAGGGCGTGGTGGGTATCGACAGTGGTGCGGCCATGCCCCGGCATGTGCTTGATCGTGCCGAGCACCCCGGCGCGCGCGAGGCCACCCAGCACCGCGCGACCCAGCGCGGCGACCCGCAGCGGCTCTGCGCCATAGGACCGCTCGCCAATCACCGCATTGGCGTCCGCCTGGCGGACATCGAGCACCGGGGCGTGGGTGCAGGCGATGCCGACTTCGGCCAGGTCCAGCCCCAGCGCTTCGGCATTGGCGCGCGCGGCTTCGATGGCGCTGGCGGGGGCGAGTTCAAACAGCCGGTCAAACTCCGCGCCGCTGGGCCATTCTGGCCATTCGGGCGGCTTCATCCGGGTGACCCGGCCGCCCTCCTGATCGATGCTGATCAACAGGCGCTCGCGCCCGTGGAGCGCGCGCAATTCATCAGTCAGCGCCCGGACTTGCGCGCGCGAGGCAACGTTGCCTGCGAACAGGATATAGCCAGCCGGATCCGCCTCCCGAAAGAAGGCGCGCTCGGCTGGCGTCAGGGCCAGCCCGGAAAGGCCGAAGATTGCGGGCGTCATCACGGAAAGGCTCGCAGGTGTGGCGGGATTCGGCAAGGGGCCGCGCTGCACCCGGTGTGGGAAACCCGGGCCGTGTCCAGCGGCCCGGGCGTTCCGATTACTTCGCGCCTACTTTACCTGACAGGGCGTACCGGCAGCCTTCAACCGGCCGCACAATGCGTTAGCGGCGGCAGTATCGCCCGCGATAGCTTGCAGGCGATAGACTTTGCCGATGTCCGCCGTGCCTTCAACCACGCGGTGGCGCACGCCGGACAGGATCGCCGCATGCTGCGCCGAGAGTTTGCCCCAGCCAGCTTCCGCCGCCGCGCTGGACGAATAGGCCGCTACCTGCACGCCAACGCCGCCAGCGGGTGCCGCCGCCGGAGCAGCGCCAGCCGCTGGCGTCGCCGCCACGCTCGCCGCTGCTTTGGGCGCGGCAGCACCGGTGCCCAGCTGCGCCGGACGCGCCTGGCCTTCGGAAACAGCAAAGCTCGAATCGCCGGTGCCGTCAAAGGTCTTGCCGCCGGGATTGGCCGGGGCGGTCTTGTAAGGCTCGTTCGGGGCGGCGATCACGCTGCCATCGGCCAGTTGCGGATCGGTGGTGCGGTTCGTGGCCCACCAGATTCCACCGACAATCGCCGCCAGCGCGACCAAGCCCATCAGCACAAAGCCCAGCATCCGCCCGGTGTCCGACCCGTCGTACTCGGCATAGTCGTCATCGGCGGTTTCCAGCCAGGGCAGGCGCTCTTCTTCTTCCAGCGCCAGCCGCTCGGTTTCGAGCGGCTCACCGTCAGCCGTGTCCCATTCGCGCGGCGTTTCGCCTTCGAACTGGTCCCGTTCCCCCGCCATGCTCACATCTCCTCGACCGCCTCAACGCCAAGCAGCGTGAGGCCATTGCGCACTAGTTGCCCGATTTGCGTGGCAAGATAAAGCCTCGCGCCGGTCAGTTTAGCATCCTGTGCCACGATGAAGCGCTTTTCGGGGCGTTCGTTGCCCAGATTCCAGTAACCATGGAAGGCTCCGGCCAGATCGCCGAGGAAGAACGCGACCCGGTGCGGCTCGCGCGCCGCCGCCGCTGCTTCGATCAGTCGCGGGAATTGCGCCGCCAGCTTGACCAGCGCCAGCTCCTCCGCGCCCAGCAGGTGAAGGTCGGTATCAGCAGGCGCCAGCCCTTCCAGCGCGGCCTTGCGCAGCGTCGAATGGATCCGGGCATTGGCGTATTGGACGTAGAACACCGGGTTGTCCTTGCTCGCCTCGACCACTTTGGCGAAATCGAAATCCATCTGCGCTTCGGGTTTGCGGCTCAGCATGGTGAAGCGCACCACATCCTTGCCCACTTCCTGGACCACTTCGGCCAGGGTGACGAAATTGCCCGAACGCTTGGACATCTTCACCGGCTCACCGCCGCGCAGCAGCTGGACCATCTGCACCAGCTTGACCTCAAACGGGGT